>JAYURF010000612.1:0-7943 GCA_043756365.1 Acidimicrobiales bacterium | reverse complement strand
AGGATCGCGGGCCGCACTATCGTCAGCACGATGGCACGAGCGTCGGCACGATGATACGAGAGGGTCCGGCGGACCTCAATCGCGAATTCGTCCGGTCGTTGCCCGATACCGGACCGGTCGTCATGGTCAACCTCGTGCGTTTCCGTGAGCAGTCGCTGGACGGGAACGGCAGCGGTTGGGATGCGTATTCGCGGTACAGCAAGGCAGACGTCCCGCTGCTGAAGCGAGTGGGAGGAACCATCCTCTGGGCTGGCCACGTCGAGGGTGCCGCAGTCGGTGACCTCGGCGATGGGCGTTGGGACTGGGTCGTCGTGGTCTGGTATCCGGCTCGCGCCGCGTTCTTGGCGATGATGACCTCGCCCGAGTATGCGATCGCCAACGTCGATCGTGAGAACGCGATCGAGGACCACGTGATCCTCGCCGCCAACGAGTCCTACTCGAAGTTCCAGCCCTCAGCATCGCCTCTGTCCGGTTGACTCCGCTACCGCTTGTGCGATGAAGCAGACCAGGAGGACAGGCGCGTCGGTTGGTTCGGGGCTTCGATAGCGAAGGGCTCGAGCGACGTTGTCGGCCCGAGCCGCTCGTATCCCCTCGTCGGTGGCCGCATCTGACGGAACCGGCGATCTGATGCGACCGGAGAACTCGGATGCCTGTCGACTCGGCGCGTAGGTCGATGATCGCAGCGTGCAAAAGTGTGGCGATGTGGTGTCGGCGACGGACGGCCAACAACAAATAGATCTGGACGCTATGCGTTGAGGTGGGTTTGCACGTCGGCGAGAACCCCACGGGCCGACCGAGCTAGTCGCGGGCCATCTGCTCGACAGATGCCCGGTCGAGCACACGGATCGCACATCGGTCGACAGCCAAGATGCCGCGACGGACACCCTCGCGAAGCACCCGGTTCGCTGTCTGTCGAGCGGTTCCGGCGGTGTGCGCCAACTCGTCCTGCGACATGCGGATCGGCGTGTCGCCGTAGGCCGCCGCCAAGAGAGACAGCTGTCGCCACAACCGAGACTCGGGAGGCCTCAGTAGTTCGACCACAAGACGGCTGGTCATCGTCACCCGCTCGGCCAGCGCCGAGACGAGCAGCCGGTCGACGCTTGGAGACTGACCACGCAGTTCGTCGAAGTCGCGACGGTACAGCGCAAAGGTCTCAGTCGCCTCGAGTGCGCAGACCCGCCCGAGTCGCCGACTGTCGGGGTGCACCAAGGCGAGCTCTCCGAAGAACTCGCCCGGGTGCACCACGCGCAGGCTGATGGTCCGCCCGTCCAACGTCATCGCCTGCATGTCGACGTGGCCGCGCTGCAGCAGGTGCAGACAATCGCCGAGGTCGCCGTCGTTGAAGACGACCTGTCCCCGCTTGTAGTCGCGTGGTCGCAGCCGGCCGACGACAGCGTCGCGCAGGGACGGTTCCAGGACGTCCAGCAGTCGCGACCGAACACGGCAACCTCCGCCGGCCGCGCTCACGGCCGTCTCGCGAGCGTGACGGTTGCCCCCATGGCGCGCGACGGTACTCCGTCGCGGCGGCCGTGAGTTCCGGGTCAGATCAGGCGACCCGAACCGCTTGGCTGACGTGTCCGGAACCGGGGATGAAGAGGCCCTTGGTCTTGGCGACACGATCGAGGTACGACGAGTCGGCCCTCATCTTGCCGCGGGCGGTGTCGGCTGCTTCCATGTCGGGCTGGACCCCGACCCAGGTGATGCCGCCCATCTGCCCGTACAGGCTCGACATCACGATGATCGGAGAGCCAGCGATCTTCTCGATGTGCTGCGCGATGTCGACCGCGAAACCGATGGCCGCAGCCATCTGGTCCACAACGGCTGTGGCGATCGTGACCTGCGCGACTGAGCCGACGGCCGCAGGCCCGCTCGGCGTGCCGTAGATGACCTCGCCGATCCGGTCCTCGCCCGGGGTCGACACCAGATCGGCGGCCCCGTCGACCAGGTCGAGGTATCCAGGATCGGCGAGAAGCGCTGCGGACCCAGCGGCGAGCTGCGCCTGGGACTCGATCATGGTGGTCCATGCCATGGAGCCGAGCGGATAGCCGAAGTTCGACGACCACAGGCTGACGTCGAGGTCCGAATGAGCATTGACGTAGGCCGTGATCTCCATCGCCCACGGCACGGTCTTCTTCGGACTTCCGGTGAGGGTGATCTGACGCGAGTACAAAAGCATGTGACGCTCCTTGTTCGTTGTTGACGAACTGTGCGCCCTGCATCGGCGTCGAACTGTCGCACGCGCGTCAGTCTCGGTGTGACTGGCGCCATGGCACAGTCCACCGAACGCGGAGGCGCCGTGCAACACCGCAGCGAAGTTTGCTAGGCGAGAGACTTTACAACTGGCAGAAATTCGTACAGACTGTGGTAATGGTCGACCTTGCTCTGCTCCTTCGGCAGCAGGGTTTCAAGGTCACGGCGCAGCGTTTGGCCGTCCTACGGGCGGTATCGAGCCGACCGCACCTCACCACCGACGAGGTCGTCGAGGCTGTCAGGGCCGACATCGGTTCGGTGTCGCACCGCGCGGTGTACGACGCCGTCGGCGTCCTGGCCGACATGGGTCTGCTCCGGCGCATCCAGCCGGCCGGGTCAGCAACGCGCTACGAGGACCGGGTAGGTGACAACCACCACCACCTGATCTGTCGCAACTGCGGGGCAATGGTTGACGTGGATTGCGCTGTCGGTGTCACGCCGTGCTTGACTGCGGCCGACGACGCGGGCTACGAGATCGACGAGGCCGAGGTCATCTACTGGGGCCACTGCCCCACCTGTCGGCAGGCAGCCGAAGACGCCTGAGTGCTGCTCGGGTTTGAAGTTACGTCAGCAACATCATCAATCGAGGAGAGACATGAGCAACGAAGAGCATGGCACGGTCACCACCAGCGACGAGCCGTCGACGTCGACGTGCCCGGTGATGAGCGCCGCGCACCAAGCGGTCGGGATCACCGCGAACCAGCACTGGTGGCCCGACAGCTTGAACCTGAGGGTCCTGCGCCAGAACCATCCTCAGGCCGATCCGATGGGCGCGGACTTCGACTACGCCACAGAGTTCAACAGCCTCGACTTCGACGCCCTGGCCAATGACGTCGATGCGCTGATGACGCAGTCGCAGGACTGGTGGCCGGCCGACTACGGACACTACGGACCGTTGTTCATCCGGATGTCGTGGCACGCTGCTGGCACCTACCGCACCGCGGACGGCCGCGGTGGCGGCAGCAGCGGCGCGCAACGTTTCGCCCCACTCAACAGCTGGCCCGACAACGTCAACCTCGACAAGGCCCGCCGGCTGCTGTGGCCGATCAAGCAGAAGTACGGCCGGAAGATCTCGTGGGCAGACCTGCTGGTCTTCACGGGGAACCGTGCGCTCGAGACGATGGGGTTCAAGACGTTCGGTTTCGCCGGCGGCCGACCTGACATCTGGGCAGCCGAGGAGGACGTGTACTGGGGTCCCGAGCGGGTGTGGCTCGAAGATCAGCGGTACAGCGGCGACCGCGAGTTGGCGAGTCCGCTCGGCGCCGTTCAGATGGGCCTGATCTACGTCAATCCTCAGGGCCCGAACGGCAACCCGGATCCGATGGCATCGGCACGGGACATTCGTGAGACGTTCAGCCGGATGGCGATGAACGACGAAGAGACAGTTGCGCTCATCGCCGGTGGGCACACGTTCGGCAAGGCCCATGGCATCGCCGACCCCGACAAGCACGTGGGTCCCGAGCCGGAAGGCGCGGCCCTCGCCGACCAGGGTTTCGGCTGGATGGGCAGCTTCGGTACCGGCAAGGGTGGCGACACGATCTCCAGTGGCTTGGAGGGTGCGTGGGCCAACGACCCGATCCGGTGGGACAACGGTTACTTCGAGAACTTGTTCGCGTACGAGTGGGAGCTGACCAAGAGCCCGGCCGGTGCGCTGCAGTGGACCCCCAAGAACCCCGAGGCGCAAGGCACCGTGCCGGATGCGCACGACCCGTCGAAGCGGCACGCTCCGATGATGGCGACGACGGACCTCGCAATGATCGTCGATCCGGTCTACAAGGAGATCTCGAAGCGGTTCTTCGAGAACCCCGATCAGTTTGCAGATGCGTTCGCGCGGGCCTGGTACAAGCTGCTGCACCGTGACATGGGACCCGTTGCCCGCTACCTCGGCCCGTGGGTCCCCGACGAGGAACTGCTGTGGCAGGACCCCGTCCCTGCGGTCGCGCACGAGCTGATCGGCGCCGCCGAGATCGCTGCGCTGAAAGGCAAGATCCTGGCCTCCGGTTTGTCCGTCTCGCAGCTGGTGTCGACGGCGTGGTCGTCGGCGTCGACCTACCGTGACACCGACAAGCGCGGTGGGGCGAACGGCGCACGGATCCGCCTCTCGCCACAAGCCGAGTGGGACATCAATGTGTCCTCCGGCGCGTCGCGCGTGGTGGCGACCCTCGAGGGAATCCAGAACGAGTTCAACGGTTCCCAGACGGGCGGCAAGGCAGTCTCGCTGGCCGACTTGATCGTGTTGGGCGGCTGCGCAGCGGTCGAGCAGGCGGCGAAGCAGGCCGGCCACGACGTGCAGGTGGCCTTCACGCCCGGGCGCACCGACGCCACGCAGGAACAGACCGACGTCGAGTCCTTCGCCGTACTCGAGCCAACGGCCGACGGGTTCCGCAACTACCTCCAAAAGGGTCAGCAGATCGCGGCCGAGCACCTGTTGCTCGACAAGGCGTTCATGCTCACGCTGTCGGCTCCCGAGATGACCGCGCTGATCGGCGGCCTGCGCGTCCTGAACGCAAATGCCGGGCAGTCCCAGCACGGCGTCCTCACCGACCGACCGGGGACGTTGACCAACGACTTCTTCGTGAACCTGCTCGACATCGGCACCGCGTGGAAGGCGACTTCGGAATCCGAAGACGAGTTCGAGGGTCGCGATCGCGGCACCGGGGCGCTTCGCCGGACTGGCACCCGCGTCGACCTCGTCCTCGGCTCGAACTCCGAGCTTCGGGCCCTCGCCGAGGTCTACGCCAGCAGTGACGCCGAGCAGAAGTTCGTGCGTGACTTCGTCGCTGCATGGGCCAAGGTCATGAACCTCGATCGTTTCGACCTCGCCTGATCCGAGGGAGGGCATCCGTCGAGGGTGGTCGATGACATCGCGATTTCTCCGCGGAGACGCGGATGCCCCCTGTGAGCGTGCGCTGCGGTCATCCCATGGCTTCGGCGGCGCGCTTGGCCATCTCCTCTTCGGAGACGTCCTCGACGTGCGTGGCGACGTACCACAGGTGGCCGAAGGGGTCCTCGAACAGTCCAGAGCGGTCACCGTAGAACTGGTTCTCGACGGGTCGTACCTCTGTGGCACCACCATCGAGCGCCCGCCGAAACGTGGCATCGACATCTTCGACGTACGCCATCACCGTAACTGGGGTTCCACCGACCGTTCCCGGGCTCTTGGTACCCATGTCTGGAAACTCGTCGCTCAGCATCACAAGGCCTCGGCCGATCTCGATCTCTGCGTGGCCGATCTTGCCGCCCGGGGCTTCCATGCGCATCCGCTCCTTGGCACCGAACACTTTGACGTAGAAGTCGATCGCCGCGCTGGCACCGTCGACGGTGAGGTAAGGGATCACCTGCGGGTAATCGTCTGGGATGGGTTTGACAGGCATGAGCAAACTCCTCTCGCTGAGTCGGGATTCAGGCGCGAACTTACTCGATGTCGACCAAGGCCGCTCCTTGACGCAGCGCTCGTCGCGAACCGGAGGGGCACCGCCTATTCTGCGGTCGTGCCCAGCGAACCGACTGCCCCGTCGCCTTGTGGGCGCTGCGCCGTCGTCGGCGACGGGCGCGTCGGGCGCGCTCTGGCCACGGCCGTCCCATGGCTGAGCGGGCCGTTCGGGCGCGGGTTCGACGGAGCGGATTTTGATCTCGTGCTGCTGGCGGTTCCTGATGACGAGATCGCTCGGGCATCCAACGCCATCCAACCCGGCCCGATGGTCGGCCATTGTGCGGGGTCGCTCGGCCTCGACATCCTCGCCCCACATGAAGCGTTCGGGTTTCACCCGCTCATGACTGTCACCCGCGACGGTGCGCAGTTTGCGGGCGCAGGCGCGGCCGTCGCTGGCAGCACACCGCGAGCGCTGTCGACAGCGCATCAGCTGGCGAGCTCTCTCCACATGTATGCCGTCGAGATCGCCGACGACGATCGGGCTGCGTATCACGCTGCTGCGTCGATCGCGTCGAACTTCCTCGTCGCGCTGGAAGATGCCGCCGAGATCGTGCTGCGCACCACCGGTGCCGACCGTCGCATCTTGATACCGCTGGTACGCGCCACCCTCGAGAACTGGGCGTTATTGGGCGGGCCAGCTGCGCTGACCGGCCCCATCGTCCGCGGCGATGAACGCACGGTCGCGCGCCAGCGAGACGCCATCATCGAACGGGCACCAGAGTTGCTAGCGATGTTCGATGCCATGTGCGACCACACGCGCGCAATCGCTCACCGCCGTCCTTGATGGGCCGTGAGCGCCGAAGGCCCCCCAGTGCGTCGGGATGCTCGACGAGTTGCGCGGTGTAGGGTCGTTGGCGTCCAGAACTTGCGGACGCTGTGTTGGCTCCGGACCCCGGCTGGCATCCCGATGAACGTCGAGGGAGTTCGCTATGGCCGCTACGGATCGGTCCATTCCGGAAGTTGATGGGGTGCCGTTCGTCATCGATTCGCTGACGACGCTCGCTGCTGTTGTGACCGCCCGCCCGGACCTGGCGCCGGTGCTTGATGGCCTCGGTCTTGACTTCTGCTGTCACGGGCAACGTGGCCTGGGGCAGGCGTCCTCCGAGGCAGGACGAGATGTTGAGTCGACGCTTGCGGTGCTGCGTGCGGCGATGGCGGTTCCTGCGTTGCCGGCGGACTGGTCGCTGCTCGACCCGGTGTCGCTTGTCGCGCACATCGTGTCGACCCACCATGATTTCCTGCGCAGCGAGGCCCCTCGGGTAGCCGTCGGTGATCTGCTGGACCAACTGCGTTCGTTGTCCGACCAGTTCCTCGTTCCCGCCGATGGCTGCCGCACGTACGCCGCCTTCTACAGCGGCCTCGACCGGATCGACGCGGACACCCGGCTGCATGTGCACAAGGAGAACAACGTGTTCTTCCCTGCGGTTCTTGCGGGGGCCGCGGGAACCGGCGTCGCCACCGGAGGACGCTGAGGTGCTGACCCGTTTCGCGCAACGAACGATCGACTCGTGAACGTTCCGTTTCCCGCGCCTTCGCCGACACCTCGACTGGACCCGCGGGGAGTGACGTGGGGTCTGGTCGGGGTGAGCATCGTGGTGGCCCTGACGTTCATCGGGAGCGACCGGTTGGTGTGGTTCGACGCCGCGCTGGTGGGCTATCTGTTCGGTGTCGTGTTCGCAGTGTTCGGAGTGTCCTACCGGTACGCGGTGTGGTTGCGGCGGCCGTCGACGGCGATGCTGAATCGGCGCGGCTGGGATGCGTTCCGGCAGCGCAAGGCCCGCAACGTTGCTTCCCTGCCGTCGCTGGTGGCTACGCAGCTGCTGACGCAGGGGTTCATTCGCCGTCGATCGCGAACTCGTTGGATGGCTCACCAACTCGTGTTCTGGGGCTGCATCCTGGCCGGGTTGGTGACGATTCCGTTGACGCTCGGGTTGTTGCACTTCGAAAGCGTCGGCCAAGACGCCGACCGCTATCAGGTCTTCATCTCCCGGGTTGGCACGTTGCGATTCGACGCACCGAGCATTCTCGGCTGGACGATCTTCCACGCGTTGGACATCGCCGCGGTGCTGGTGTTGGCCGGGGTGTTCATCTTCCTGCGTCGGCGCCTGAGCGATCCGGGGGCGATGGCGGTGGAACGGTCGGGCGACTTCCTCGCGTTGGGCGGCTTGTTCGCGGTATCGGTGACGGGCCTGTTCTTGACGGTGTCAAGCGTGTGGCTCGAGGGCCGGTTCTATTCGGCGCTGAACACGGTCCATGCGCT
>JAYURF010000611.1:0-2856 GCA_043756365.1 Acidimicrobiales bacterium | reverse complement strand
GCGTCGGTCCGCCAACGGGCGGCCAGCCATCGCCGACGAATCACTCGCGCACCGGCTGGCCAAGGCCAGGGCTGATTGCGCTGCGCTGCGTGCGCTGACCTACCTCGGCATTTCCAAGAACGCCAGATCGGCCGAGCCCGGACCGGAGGGTTCGATGCTGAAGCTGCAGTACGCCGACCTGGCGCAGCGGGTGTACCGGCTGGCGCTCGACGTGATCGGTCCCCGCTCGCTCGGGCTCAGCGACGACGACGAAGAGAGCTACTGGGGCGAACGCCAACTGGTGGCTTACTCCGCCTCGATTGGCGGCGGCACGTCGGAGATCCAACGCAACATCATCGCCGAGCGCGTGCTCGGCCTGCCCCGCTGATCGCCGCCAGGAGGCACCCGATGGATCTGCTCCCGTCATCCGAACAAACCGAAATCGTCGATTCGTCGGCCGCGTTCTTGCGTGACCGGTGGCCGATCTCGCGCACCCGCGAGCTGTTCCGCGAACCATCGAATGTCGACGACGCGGCGTGGGCCGCGGCGGCCGAGCTCGGTTGGTTCGGCCTCGGCCTGCCCGAGTCCCACGGGGGAATCGGCTGCGGTCTCGCCGACGAGGCGGTCTTGTTCCGTGAGATCGGCCGCTCAGTGGCCAGCGGGCCGTTCCTGTCATCGGTACTGGCGGCCCGAGTCGCCGCGTTCGGCGGGAACGGGGCGCTCGCTGACGAGATCGTGGCCGGCCGCCGGGTCGGTCTCGTCATCGCCGACCAGGCGGGCGCGCTGGTGCTCGACTCGGGTACTGGCGGGGTGCTAACCGGAGACGTGCAGCTGATCGATGCCGACGCCACCAACGCTGACGGGTTGGTCCTGGTCGCCGACGAGCGAGGCGCAGCGATCTTCGAGGTCGGCGCGCTAGCAAACGTGACCGCGAGCCCGTGCTACGACGAGGCCACGCGGTTGCATCGGGCTACGGCCGACAACGAAGTCGCTCTGGTGTGCATCGGTGCCGACATCGACCCGGTCGCTCGCCGAGGACACGTGCTCGCCGCGGCGATGCTGACCGGCATCGCCGAGGCGGTTCGCGACCTCTCCGCCGAGCACGCTAAAACCCGGGTGCAGTTCGATCGGCCGATCGGGGTGAACCAGGCGATCAAACATCCATGCGCCGACATGGCGGTGCGCGCCCAACTGTCGCTGGCCCAGACGCTGTTCGCCGCGGTGGCCACTGACGAGGGCCGCCCGGACGCCGAACTGCACGCACTGAGCGCGCACGTCGTATCCGCCGAAGCAGCGCAGCTCGGATCGGCAGCGACGGTGCAGGTGATGGGCGGTATGGGGTTCACGTTCGAACACGATGCCCACCTGTTCGCCAAGCGTTCGTTCGTGCTCAGCCAGTTCTTCGGCGGAACCAACGCGCTGCTCGGGCGCCTGCTCGAGCTGCCCGAAGCGATCTGATCCGCCGGAATTGGCCGAGCCGAAGTTGACCCAAAGGAGCAGCATGACCGTCGAACTCGAACGCAACCTGCTGGGAGCGCGAACCGAGGCGCACCAGAAAGTCGAGATCTACTCGGGTGTAGCCAGGCTGGCGCGCACCGTGTGGGGGAGCGAGGTCCGCATCGCCGGTACCCAGCCACGGGTTGCGGTGATGATCTGTCACCCCACGGCGAACTTCCTCGGCCACTATGCGCTTGCCGGCTTGGCCGAGCGCGGGTTCGGGGCAGTCGGGTTCACCACTCGATACGTGGGCAACGACACCTCCCTGATCATGGAGAATTGCCTGCTCGACATGGGCACGATGGTCGCGCACCTGTACGCCAGCGGGTACGAGCGGGTGGTGCTGATCGGCAACTCCGGCGGTGCCTCGATCGTGCCGTACTACCAGGCTCAGGCCCGGCATCCGACGGTGAGTGCGCCGCCGGGCGGTGGCCCCGATCTCACGACCGCGGGCCTGCGCCCGGTCGATGCGCTGGTGATGCTCAACGCCCATCCGTCGCGGGCGCGGCTGAACATCGAATGGCTCGATCCCGCCGTGGTCGACGAGGCCAATCCGTTCGAACGCGACCCGTCACTCGACATGTACCACGCGGACAACCCGGCACCGTACAGCGCCGCGTTCATTGCCCGGTACCGCACTGCGCAGTTGGCCCGCAACCGGCGCATCTCGGCCTGGGCTGCGGCGAAGCTCGACGAGATCACCGCGCCGGGCCACAGCCCGGCGGGGCTCGACGATCTCGCCTTCGTGGTGCACGGCACAGCGGCCGATCTGCGTTTCTTCGACGCGGCCATCGATCCGAGCGACCGCGAGATCGGCGTCACGCTGTGGGGACCGCCCGCCGTTGCCAATCTGATGCCGGCCGGGATCAGCAGGGTCACCACCTTGCGGGCCTGGCTCAACCAGTGGTCGATCGATCACACCAATGGCGATTCGCTGCGATGGCTACCCGAGATCGATGTGCCGATTCTGATCGAGCTCGGCACCGCCGATCCGACGGTGCTTCCGGCGATGGCCCAGCAGATGTACGACGCGGCGACCGCTTCCCCACAACGCGACCTGAACTACATCGCGGGTGCGACGCACTACTTCGAGAACCAGCCCGAACTGCTCACCGAAGCGCTCGACGTGATGGCCGCATGGATCAACGAACACCTCGACGCAGGGGGCAACTGAATGGCACGCAAAGTCGCGATCGCCGGGGTGGCGCTGGCCGGGACGGGCAAGGACAACACCTCCACGCCGTTCGAGCTGATCGCCCACTCGAGCAGAATGGCACTGGCTGACGCAGGGTTGACGAAGGGCGACATCGATGGGGTCGGCTCGACCGGGCTCGGCACGCTTGCGCCGATCGACGTGTGCGAGTACATGGGCATTCAACC
>JAYURF010000610.1:0-2861 GCA_043756365.1 Acidimicrobiales bacterium | reverse complement strand
CCGACGAAGGCCTGCGCCATCTCGCCGACTGGTTCGCAGCAGGCGCTCCCCCCGTGTGAGCGCAACGCGTCTCGCCGGGCGACGAGGCTTGGAATCATGGCCGCTTGGTGCGTATGTCGTCCTTTGGGGGCAGTGCGCGATGCAAGAACTCGTCAAACAGCGGCACGGTGAACGCTGTGTCACCGTGCGCTGGGCTATAGATCATTCCTTTGCCGATCAGCCCTGATCGCCGTGGTGCCACCGACTCGACGCGGACACCAAGGTGGGTGGCGATGTCTCCAGAGCGATGCGGCCCGGGTCCGAGGTCGGCCATGGCCTTCACATACTCCTTCTCCTTCGGCGTCAAACGGTCGAGCCGGACGCGAAAGAAGTGATCAGGGCAGCGAGCTCGGCTTCGGCGAGGTACTGCACCTCGTCGATCGCCAGCAAGACTCCCGATCGTTCCTCCTTGGCTGCCTCTCCAACGGCGACGAGCAAGTCGGTGACGTCGTCGGGTCGCCGGTGGGTTCCGGCGCGATCGCTGGCAGGCTGGCGCACGTGAACCAGCGTGACCTGCTCGTCATCGGTGGCGGACCGGCAGGCTCGGCAGCGGCGATCACCGCGGCGCGCGCCGGGCTACGGGTGACCGTGTTCGAAAAGGGTCCGCACGGCCGCGACAAGGTTTGCGGCGACGGGCTCACCCCGCGCGCCGTAGGCGCACTGCAGGATCTCAAGATCGATCTCGCCGGAGCGCATCGCATCGACGGGTTGCGGATGATCGCCGGCAAACAGACCCGCGAGCTCGCCTGGCCGACCACCGACCGCTTCCCCAACCACGGTGCTGTGTGGCCGCGCAATCGTTTCGACACTCACCTCATCGACGTCGCGATCGACGCCGGGGCCGAGGTCCGCTTCGATACCGAAGCGCTTCCGGTTCTGGATGAGGGGCGAGTTACCGGCGTGACCGTCGGCGGCGAGACCTTCACCGCACCGCTCACCGTCCTCGCTGCGGGAGCTCAGGGCGCGGCAGCCAAGATCGTCGGCTGCGAACGTGATCCCGACGAACCCTTTGGCTTGGCCATCCGCGCCTACGCACCAACACCACGACACGCCGAACGCCACCTCGAGGCGTGCCTATCGTTGCGCGACGAGCACGGCACACCGGTGCCCGGCTACGGATGGATGTTCCCCGCCGGCGACGGAACCGTCAACATCGGCGTCGGTGCGCTCAGCACGATGCGCGGCTTCAAGAAACTGAACCTGAACACGCTGCTCGATCAGTATGCGGCGATCGTTCGTGAGCCGTGGGAGCTCGGCGAGTATCTCGACAAGCCACGCGCGTGGCGGCTGCCGATGAGCAGCGTGCGCCGTCACGGTCCTGGATGGGTGGCGATCGGCGACGCGGCCGGCTTCATCAATCCAATGAACGGCGAAGGCATCGACTACGGCCTCGAGAGCGGCATGCTCGCGGTCGAGCAGTTCCTCGAGCACGCCGACCGTGCCCCGGCCGAGTACAACCGCCTCGTCGGCGAGCGCTTCGACAGCTTCCTGCGCACTGGGCGCCGGTTCAGCTTCCTCATCGGTCACCCGTGGCTGCTGCGGCCAGGGCTGCGCATCGCCGTCGGCACCCAAGCTGCCGCAGATATCACGCTCGCGGTGATGGGCAACCTCGTCGACGGATCCACGCCCGGCGCCGCCGGCCGAGTTCTCCGGCTGGCCGACACCGCCCTGCGCTGGGCCGACCCCCTCCTGCGCAGCACCCGCGCCACCACCTGACTCGCGGGCGAACTTTGTCGGTCTCGACAGGCTCAGCGTGTTCAGACCGACAAAGTTGCGGGAGCGCTGGGTACTGACGCGCGCGGGCGAACTACGTTCACAGCATGTTGCAGGACCGACGGCCCGATGGTTTCGGACGAGGCGCGGACCACTGATGTACGGCACGATCCGCCACGAGGTTCGCATCGAACGCCCGGCCGCCGATGTGTGGGCGCTGGCCGGGGACGCGACCCGGTTGCACCACTGGTTCCCTGGCATCGTCGATTGCACCGTCAACGGAACCACGCGGGTGATCACCACGGGTGCCGGCTTGCCGATGCCGGAGGAGATTCTGGTGTGCGACAACACCCAGCGCCGCTTCCAGTACCGACTCAACGCTCCGATCATCACCCACCACCGCGGCACCATCGACGTGATCGACCTCGCGGATGACACCTGCCTCGTGGTGTACTCAACCGAATGTGACCCGCGCTCGATGGCCTTGGTGATCGGCGGCGGCACGGCTGACGCGCTGACCGAACTGAAACGGCAGATGGAACTCCCCGCCGGCTCCGGCATGAACGACGGGGGCGATCACTGATGGGCCGCAGGATCTTGTTCATCACCACCGACCAGCAGCGCTACGACACCCTTGGCTGCAACGGCGGCACGTTGGCGCGCACGCCGGTGGTCGACGCTCTGGCCGCCGACGGCATCCGTTACGAGCGCGCCCATCCGCAGTCGGTGGTGTGCATGCCATCGCGTTCAACGATGATCACCGGCCAGCATCCGAGCACTCACGGCGTGTGGATGAACGGTGTGCCCCTACCCGAGTCGGCGCCGTCGGTGGCAGAGGTGCTGCGCGAGTCCGGCTATCGCACGGCGATCATCGGTAAGCCGCACTTCGAACCGTTCCTCGACCCGTTCGGCCGCTTCACCGAGAACAGTTTCGCGCGCAACGGTACGTTCGGCCCGCACCGCGGGTTCGAGCACTTCGAGTCGGCAACGCACGGGGCGATGGGGCCGCTGCACTACGCCCGTTGGCTCGCCGCCACGCATCCGGAAGCGGTCGGCATGTTCTATCCAGTGCTCGATCACGCGCTCGAGGTCAACGCCATGGGCGGTGG
>JAYURF010000609.1:0-2862 GCA_043756365.1 Acidimicrobiales bacterium | reverse complement strand
CACTCCGCCAGGCCGTGAGCGTACGGCCCGGCATCTTGTCCGTCAATGGGCTTCGCGCGTGTCGCTAGCCTGCACCCGTGGCCCGACTGCGCATCGCTCTCGCTCAGCTCAACCCGACGGTCGGCGCAATCGAGGCCAACCTCGCCAAGATCATCGCTACCTATGACGAGGCCGACGCAGCGGGCTGCGACATCGTCGCGTTCGGCGAACTGGCGATCACCGGATACCCGCCGGAAGACCTGGTGTTGAAGCCGGGCTTCGTCGACGACAACAGGGTTGCGCTCGCCAAGTTGGCGGCACGCACCCGCCGTTGCGCGGCCGTGGTCGGGTTCGTCGACGCCGACCGCGATCTGTACAACGCAGCCGCGGTCTGTGCGAACGGGGTGGTGGCCGGTACGTATCGCAAGCGGTTGCTGCCCAACTACGGCGTGTTCGACGAAGCCCGCTACTTCACCCCCGGCGACCGGAACGACCCGTACGAGTTGTACGTGATCGGCGGGGTGAAGGTTGGCATCAGCATCTGCGAGGACGTGTGGAGCCCGACGGGCCCGCTCGCTCATCAGGCCGCAGGCGGTGCCGAGGTCAACATCAACATCAACGGCTCACCGTTTCATGCCGCCAAGTTGGCCGAGCGTGAGCGGATGCTCGCCACCCGCGCCGCCGACGCCAGTTGCGCACTCGTGTACGTGAACCAGGCGTGCGGCCAGGACGAGTTGGTGTTCGATGGCGGATCGATGGTGTTCGATGCTGACGGGATGCTCATCTCGCGTGCCGCACAGTTCGTCGAGGAACTGATGATCGTCGACATCGAGGTCGAAGCTGTGTACCGCAAACGGTTGCTCGATCCGCGAGGGCGCGTCACCATCGAGGCGGTGCCGACGGTCGTGGTGTCCGAGCAGCCCGTGGTTCAGCATCAACGCACGCCGGTACGCCTCGCCACGGCACTGTCGCCCGATGCCGAGCTGTATCAGGCGCTCGTGCTGGGCACCGGGGACTACGTGCGCAAGAACGGTTTCACCGACGTCGTGATCGGCTTGTCGGGTGGCATCGATTCGACGATCGTGGCCTGCGTTGCAGTCGACGCGCTCGGTGCCGACCACGTCCACGGGGTGAGCATGCCCAGCCGCTACAGCAGCGATCATTCGCGCAGCGACGCCGCCGACCTGGCCGCCAGGCTGGGTATCGATTACCACACGATCGCCATCGAGCCAGCCTTCGCTGCCTACCTCGACATGACCGCTGACGCATTTGCCAACCGGGGTGAGGATCTCACCGAGGAGAACCTGCAGAGCCGGATTCGTGGCACCACGTTGATGGCGCTGTCGAACAAGTTCGGCTGGATGGTGTTGACCACCGGCAACAAGAGCGAGATGGCGGTCGGCTACTTCACCCTCTACGGCGACAGCGTCGGTGGCTATGCCGTGATCAAAGACGTGTGGAAGACACGCGTGTACGACCTGTGCCGGCACGTGAACGCGGTTGCCGGGCGCGAGATCATCAACGACAGCGTCATCACCAAACCGCCGTCGGCCGAGCTCCGCCCCGACCAGCGCGACGACCAGAGCCTGCCGCCATACGAGGTGCTCGATCCGATTCTGCGGCTGTACGTGGAAGACGATCGCACGGCGACCGAGATCGTCGACCTCGGCCACGACGAAGCGCTCGTGCGGCGGATCACCCGTCTCGTCGACGTCAACGAATACAAGCGGCGCCAATGCCCGCCAGGCGTACGGGTGAGCCTGAAAGCGTTCGGCAAAGACCGCCGCCTGCCGATCACCAACGGCTACCGCGGCTAACGCAGACGACGCTGATGGGTGAGCGGCTGTGGTGAGCAAATCCCATCGAGTCGCCGTTGCGATGGTCGCCATGATCGTCGTGGTAGCCGCGCTCGGGCTGAGGTTCGGGTGCTCTGACGATGCCGCGACGCCGAGCACCGACGCGTCGGCCTCGGCAGCAACATCGGTATCTTCCACCGATTCATCCTCCAGCGCGGCAACAACGTCACTGGCAACGTCGTCGTCGGGTACGTCGTCATCCGGTACGTCCACATCGGGTACGAAACCGACGGTGCCGGTTCAATCGGCGCCAACCCCGGTCACCGCGGTCCCGGTCACCTCGGTCCCGGGAACCTCGGTCCCGGTAACCGCGGTGACGGCAGGCGGGTGGCGAATGGTGATCACTGCGCCGAATGCGGGCGCGGCGATTGGCAGGGTGATGTCGATCAGCTACGAGATAACCGGTGAGAGTCGTGAGCCAGGGCTTGCTTTCGACGTCTCGTTCTCGGCCGAGGGATCGACTGAGGAGTCGCTGCCCGTCAGGGTCGGTGTTGCGGTGGGCCGTGGATCGGTCGACATCGAGGTGGGTGACCGTGCGCCGGGCGTCTACGACGTGTGGGTCAGACTCGTCCTCGACCGCCTGCCGCTCACCGGAGCAGTGGTCAGGATCGCCGGCGTGACCTACTCAGCTTGATCAGGCTCAGCTTGATCAGGCTCAGCTTGATCTTGATCAGGCCACGTAGTTTTCCTCGACATGCTCACCTCAGAGGTCTACCCTCAAGCGTGGGGTTGTCGCGGGTGGCGATGACTGGATGAGGAGATCGGTCCATGAGTGGATCACGCGTTCACAGTCCACGCGGGCGTTGGCTCGCCATCACAGTCTCGGCGACGCTGATTGCGACGCTGACCGTGGGAGTTGTGCCGCTATTGCCCGTTCCACCGGCGGGGGCACTCACGATCGGAGCGCCGACCAACGCAACCGCGCAGATTGGCAACGAGGACGAGGCGGCGATCGCCGTCAACCCGAACAACACCCAGCAGATCGCGGTGTTCACCAACGGTGTCGCCGGCGATGCCGGATTGCCGT
>JAYURF010000608.1:0-2873 GCA_043756365.1 Acidimicrobiales bacterium | reverse complement strand
GACGCAACTCGTGAGCGCGACGCCATCCGGCGAACGCTCCGAGGATTCGCGGCGGGTCGCCATGGATCTCGGTGAAACCGCCGGTGGCGGAGCGCGTGTCGAAGTAGGCGGCATCGACGCCATTCGCATACAGCTCGCACGCCAACTCGTAGCCCATGTCGAGCAATCGCTGACGTTCGGCAGGAAAGTCGTGCACGAGGGTCGCGATGTGATGGAAGCCCTCTTCGCCGCGCGCGTACATGTCGCGATAGATCGACGGCGTGTCATCGTGTTGCTGGATGAACTGGATCATCTGATCGCCCAGGTACCCGAACGCGTAGGAGACGTCAGCTTCCTGCGTGGTGCCCCGGTACATGAATCGATCGGTCTTGTGATGAGGAGTGACGACGAACGGGCCAGCATTGAACAACTCGACCCAGCGCTCGATCGACGCCGTCAAGTCGTTGACGAGGTAGGCCTGTTGAAACAACGGATAACGATCAAGGGTCCCCATCAGCTTCAACCGTACCGACGTCGTGCGCTCCGGCTCGCAGCGTGCGAAGCGACACCCGCGTCGAGGAGGTCAGTCGCCGCGGCAGTCCGGGCAGAGCCCGCCGACGAGGATGGCGGTGCTCCATTGCAAGCCGCATTGCCCGGCGCACAGCACGCGCTCTGGCGGCTTCGGCGGGGAAGCACGAGCAGTCGGTGGAGCGGACCGGCGGGCTTGCGCAACCGGCGGTGGCGGGGCCGGCCGAAACCGACGGGGGCCTCGCTCGGCAGGCAGGTCGCGCGAATCGATCTGGTCGAACCACCAATCCGCATCGCGTAGTTCCACGACCGCTCCGGGGACGTCGAGGTACTTGAGCTTGTGCTGCAACCACGCTGCATCACGGTCGATCCACCCACGCCATTGCGCGGCGCGAATGTGCAAGTAACCGGCAACCGTTGGTTGGTCGACGTACTCGTACGCCCCGGTAACAATCGAGATCCATAGATCGTGCCCGGACACGTTCGGTGTCACCACGAGGTCCCCGACGCGAACGTCGTTGACGAAACGCATCAGTCGTGAGCGCAGGGCATCCACGCCCGTTTCACCCGTGGATGCGATCGCGCTCTCGATCTCCTTGGCGGTCATTGTCCGCACGTCGCCAACCGACTCGTAACGCACGCCGATCATGCCGGACGCGCGCATCGCCTCGATCTCCGTGGCTTTGTCGCCAGCACGAACCACCCACGCTCGCCTCATGAAGTGCAACGTAGCGCGTGCGACCAAAGCCAGTCGCTCGACAAACTCGTGCCGCGCGGACGGGGCCGCTGTAGGAAACTCGGCACCATGGACAGCCGAACGGGTCAAGCGGTGAAGCTGCATCGGCGGCACGTCGATCTCGACGGCCGCCCATTCACCGTGCTCACGCTTCGGCCCTCGACCGCATGCCGGTATGCGACGAACTACTTTCACGAGACCTGGCATGTGCTTACTGACGTCGCCGGGGCTCGGCTGCTCGGTCGGGTGTGCTGGTCGCTTGCGTTTCAGCGCCGGCCGGGCACGATCGTGGTGATCGACCAACCTCTCCTCGTTCCGAACCCGTTCGATGCCGATGCGTCGTCTCCGATCGTGATCGCCAACGCTGACCGCGCGCCCCTCAATCGTCGAGCCATTGGTCAACTGAAATCGTTTCTCGCCCAACGGAAGCCGTCGGACGGATCGGTGCGCCTCGCGACGAGCGGCCTCGACCGCCTCCTCCTCGGCAACCCGTCGGACGACCTGTTCGCTCAGCATCGGGCGACGGGCGTTTGGTGGAACGACCACCAACGTCGCGGGTGGGCTGACCGAGTCAACGGCTTGGTGGTGCTGGCGGCACCTCCCCCGGTCTTGCAGTGGTGGGCTGTCGATCTGAGCCAAGTGGGGACGCGATGCTATCGAGGGTCCGACTACAGAACGCTCGAGCACCCGGCGACGCGGCACGGCGAGGGCGAGGTGCAGGTGTTCGAGCACTTCGTCTCGATGGTCGCCGAGGCGACCGCCACGCGTCAGCGGTTGTTCCCGGATGCCTCGCGTCGCGCGCTTCTCGACGACGAACGCTCCGCTATTTGGGCTGCGCTGCCCTCGTTGACGACAACTGACGCCGTGTCCTCCGGCAGTGCCGTTGTGGCGACCCGGTCGAGTGAGTGACCGCTAGGTTCGAGGTGATGGTGATCGAGTACCTGACGTTCACGGTCGATCCGGCCGGACTGCGCGAGTGGCTTGCCACCGATGAGCAGGTCTGGAGCCGGTTCCTCGAACGCCAGGATGGCTTCATTGGCAAGCAGGTGTGGGTCGAGCGCGGTTGCCCCAACGAGGTGCACGCCGTGATCACCTGGGCCGACGAGGGGTCGTGGCGCGCCATCCCCCAGAATGAGATCGATGCGCTCGACGCCGCCATGGGGTTGTCGATGCGAACCCCCTCCTGCCGCACTTTCGATGTGATCCGCCACGGCTGACCGAGGTGTGTTCGTGTCCAACGCGCGGTGCTGGGCCGCGTACGGGACACGGATGGCCTCAACGGCCCAGTGACTGAGCGGCTCAGTCACTAGCGGTGGTTGGTGGCTGAGTGGGTTGACCGGGGAGCGAAGCGGGTACGGCAGACCCGTGAACAACGATGACGGTGAGCTGGCATGAAGCGGATTGATGTCGACCGGGCCCAACAGCTGATCAAGCGCGGTGCCGTGTTGGTCGATGTGCTTCCAGCGAGCGTGTACATCCAGGAGCACCTGCCCGGGGCGGTCAACGTGCCGCTCGAGACCCTGGATCGTCAGGCGATGGGAGACATCGAGCAGAACCGCACGCTTGTCGTGTACTGCTTCGATCAGCATTGAGACCTCAGCGCCCGAGCCGCGTGCCGGCTCGATCAACT
>JAYURF010000607.1:0-2878 GCA_043756365.1 Acidimicrobiales bacterium | reverse complement strand
AGCGCGCCCACCCTCAAGATCTGGGCAGGATCTGTTTCGGAATCCGAGAGGATTCCTGCCCAGATCTTGTGCGCGGAGGGGCCGTAGAGGTCCGTGCCAACGGGGACCACCTCGATGCCGAGCGAGTGCGCGTAGCGGGTGATGGCACGGTGTTCCTCGGCGGGCTCGCTGATCTCGGCCATCACCCCGAGCACGGCGATGCGGCGCGTCGCTGGCAGCGCAGCGAGCGCATCGAGCGCGGCTCGCATCGAGGTGGGGTTGGCGTTGTAGGAGTCGTCGAGCACGGTTGCACCCCCCGCTGATGTTGCGATGTGCATCCGCATCGCAGTCAATTCGACGTCCCTCAGCGCGGCCGCACCAGCGATCAAATCGCCGCCGACCACCCCCACGCAGGCCAGCGCCGCGGCAGCGTTGGCCACCATGTGCCCACCCGACACCCCAAGGCGAACGTCGACAACGCCCCACGGGGTATGCAGGACGAACGAGGCTCTGGCGAGATGGTCGAGGCGGACATCGGCGATGCGCACGTCGCAGTCGGCCGCGGTCCCGAACAGCACCACGGCCGCCGGCGACGCGGCGGCCATCGCCCGCACGAACGGATCATCGCCGTTCAACACCGCCACACCGCCGGCCGGTAGAGCGGCGATCAGTTCCGCCTTGGCGCGGGCGACACCGGCGATGCCCCCGACCCGGTCGCTGTGGGCCTCGGCCACACGCGTCACGACCCCGATCGTCGGCGCAGCGATCTCGCACAGCCGGGCGATTTCTCCGAAGCCGCGCATGCCCATTTCGAGCACCATCACCTCAGTGTCGTCGGGGGCATTGAGGATCGTGGTCGGTAAACCCTGGTCGTTGTTGAAGCTGCGCTCGTTGGCCCACGTTCGGTGGCTCGCCGCCAGTGCCGCCCACGCCAGATCCTTGGTGCTGGTCTTGCCGACCGATCCGGTGATCCCAATCACGGTCGCCGTCGACCTGCGGCGACGGTCGGCGGCCAAACGCATCAACGCTTGCAGCGTGTCGTCCACCATCACTGCCGAAGTCGCCGCGACGACTTGACGCGACGAGAGGTAGCACGACGCACCGGCAGCAACGGCCACGTCGATGAAATCGTGTCCATCACGGGCGTCGATCAGCGGGACGAACAACTGACCTGGAACGATCGAGCGGGAGTCGAAGGAAACCCCGTCGATCATCACATCGGCCTCGGTCCCTTTTCCGATCAGACGACCCCCGGTCGCCGCCGCCGCCTCGCTTGCCCGGAAACGCATGGAGCCAGACAGTACCGTCGAACCCGCATGACCACGGAGCACTCCCCCGCCGACGCCATTTCCCCCGCCCACGGTTCCCCCGCCCACGCCACGCCGTACCGGACGGGCAACGACGGCCGGACCGAACTGATCGTGCTGTTCGGCGGGCAGTCGGCCGAGCACGATGTGAGCTGCACCACCGCAGCGCACGTCCTGCGAGCGGCCGATCCGACCAAGTACCGGATCACCCCGATCGGCATCTCCCGCGACGGAACCTGGGCCGTGGCCACGGGTGCACGAGCGGCGCTCGATGCCGGGCCGCATGCACTACCGGGTCGGCTCGACCCCTCGGGGACCGCGACGTCGCCGGGCGAGATCATCGTCGCCAGCGGCACGACCGTGGTTCTACCGCTGCTGCATGGCCCGATGGGCGAAGACGGCACGGTCCAGGGCCTACTCGAGCTTGCCGGCGTTGCGTACGTCGGATCGGGGGTCCTGGGATCGGCGCTGGCGATGGACAAGGCAATGGCCAAGCAGGTGCTCGCCGCGAACGGCATCGCCCAGGCCCATTACCGGTCGTTCCACGAGTCCGAACTCACACCGGGCCTACCCCAGCAACTCGCCGACGAACTGCGGCTGCCGGTGTTCGTCAAGCCGGCGAACATGGGCTCAAGCGTCGGCGTGTCGAAGGCCAAGACGGTCGAGGCGTTACGCGAAGCGATCACCCGCGCGCTCGCCTATGACGAGTGGGTGGTGGTCGAGGAGGCGATAACGGGGCGCGAGATCGAGGTCGCGGTGCTCGGCAACCTCGAACCACGTGCGAGCGTGCCCGGCGAGATCATTCCCGGTGCCGAGTTCTATGACTACGCCGACAAGTACCTCGACGACGGCTCGCAGTGCCTCATCCCCGCGCCACTCGCCGCCGAGCCCGCAGCCGAAGTCCAGCGGCTCGCGGTCGAGGTCTTCCGGGTGTTGCGGTGCGAGGGCATGGCGCGAGTGGACTTCTTCTACGAAGATGGCCCGGGGGGCCGGGGCTGGCTGTGCAACGAGGCGAACACGATCCCCGGGTTCACGCCGATCTCGATGTACCCGAAAATGTGGATCGCCAGCGGCCTCAGCTACCCGGAGCTGATCGACGAGCTCGTCCGCCTCGCCATCGAACGCCATGCCCGCCGCCGCCGCAACACCTCCACAACAGCCCGCTGACCTCACCGAGGTGGCGGCTGCCCAAGCTGGGCAAGCAGCTCAGCGAGGTCGGCGCTCACGCCGAGTTGGGGCGCCCAGAATCGCAGATAGGCGACGTCGAGCGTTTGTGTTGCCGCGATCCCGGCGCAGTCGCGCCACTGAACCTCCGAGCGCGACTCCAGGCGCCACCGCAGCTTGGCGAGCACCACATCTTCGGGGGTCGCGATCCATGTCCGCACACCGAGCACCTCAGCGGCCACTCGACGCTCGAGTCGTGCCCGGGTGAATGCATCGGTTGTAGAGGAAACGAAGACGTCGACCTTCCCCCCGGTGCGGGGATGTAACACGTTGAACGACCCGCCGATCCGGGCCGCCTGGTAGGCGTCCTCGTCGGGCACATACAGCTCGTCGTGATCGAGGCGGGCGAGCAAACGCTCGACCTCATC
>JAYURF010000606.1:0-2881 GCA_043756365.1 Acidimicrobiales bacterium | reverse complement strand
TCTCGGTGGCCAGCGACGCCTTGGTGATGCCCATGATCTCGGGCCGGCCCTCAGCAGGCTTGAGGCCTTCTTCAACCATGCGCTTGTTGGTATCGCGGAACACCTTGGCGTCGGCCCGCTCGCCCGGCAAGAACCCGGTATCGCCCGGCTCCTGCACACCAATGCGGCGGGTCATCTGACGAACGATCAGCTCGATGTGCTTGTCGGAGATGGACACACCCTGGTCGCGATACACCTTCTGAACTTCTTCGACGAGGTACAGCTGGGTCTCGCGGATGCCCTTGATCTCCATGACTTCCTTGGGATCGAACGGCCCACCGGTGATCGGATCACCGGCGCGCACATCCTGGCCGTCAACGACGATCAGTCGGCTTCCGGTCGGCAAGATGATGCCGTGCTCTTCGCCTTGGTCGTCGATCACGTTGACCGGGATGCCCTTGCCCTCGTCTTCGAGGATGCGCACCACGCCGCTGGCGCGGGCCAGACGTGCCGAGCCCTTCGGGGTGCGGCTCTCGAACAGCTCGACCACGCGGGGCAGACCACCGGCGATGTCTTTGCCCATCCCGAGGCCCGTTGCACCACCGGTGTGGAAGGTACGCATGGTGAGCTGCGTGCCGGGCTCGCCGATCGACTGGGCGGCGATGACGCCGACAGCCTCACCGAGCTCGATCGACTTGCCCGTGGCCAGCGAACGGCCGTAGCACAACGCGCACACACCGAGCTCGGCGTCACAGGTCAGCACCGAACGGATGCGGACCCGCGTGATCGAGGGATCGTCGCGTAGCGCGGCCATCTCCGGATCACCGACGAGCATGTTGCGTGGCAGCACCGTGCCATCCGACAGGGTGGTGTCTTGCAGCAACGCCCGGCCGAACAACTTGGTCTCGAGGTACGAGCGGCGGTTGGCGGTATCGGATTCGACGTTTTCGACCCACAACCCGAGGTTGGTGCCACAGTCCATCTCACGCACGATCAGTTCCTGGGCCACGTCGACGAGACGGCGGGTCAGGTAGCCGGAGTCGGCGGTACGAAGTGCGGTGTCGACCAGGCCCTTACGGGCACCAGGGGTGGCGATGAAGTACTCGAGGGTTTCGAGGCCCTCACGGAAGTTCTTCTTGATCGGGCGCGGGATCATGTCGCCGCGAGGGTTGGCCACCAGGCCGCGCATGCCGGCGATCTGACGCATCTGGGTCATGTTGCCGCGAGCACCCGAACCGACCATCATGTCGATCGGGTTGAACCGCTGCGCCTTGAACTCGGCTTCCATCGCCTTTTGTACTTCGGCGGTGGCGTCGGTCCAGATTCGCACCTCTTGCTGGCGGCGCTCGCCATCGGTGATGATGCCGCGCTTGAACTGATTTTCGACCTTGTCGGCTTGGGCCTCGTGGCGATCGAGGATCTCACGCTTGGCGATCGGGGTCTTCACGTCGTCGATCGAAACCGTCAAACCGCTTTGCGACGCGTACCGGTAGCACACGTTTTTCAACAGATCGAGTGCGGTGGCGACTTCGGACTTCTTGTAGTTGTCAGAGAGGCGTTCGACGATGACGCCCATCTCCTTCTTCTTGATCAGCTCATCGATGTGGCCGAATCGCGCCGGGTAATCGGCCGGCAACGCTTCTTCGAATAGCAGGCGCCCGGGCGTGGTCGCGAAGGTGTCGCCAGGGCGGCGCATCGTGATCATCGAGTGCAGGTTGAGTGCACCCTCGTCGACGGCGCGCAGCACCTCCCATGTGTGCCGGAACGTGCGGCCCTCACCGGCAGCTCCCTCGACCGATTCGGTGAGGTAGTAGCCGCCGATGATCAGGTCCTGGCTAGGTGTCACGATCGGTCGGCCCGAAGCGGGCGACAGGATGTTGTTCGCGCTGAGCATCAGCACGCGAGCCTCGGCCTGAGCCTCGGCCGACAATGGCACATGGATGGCCATCTGGTCGCCATCGAAGTCGGCGTTGAATGCGGTGCACACCAGCGGGTGGATCTGCAGGGCCTTGCCCTCCACCAGCACCGGCTCGAAGGCCTGGATACCGAGACGGTGCAGTGTCGGGGCACGGTTGAGAAGGACCGGATGCTCCTTGATCACGTCTTCGAGCACATCCCACACCTGTGGGCGGCGACGCTCGACCATGCGCTTTGCACTCTTGATGTTCTGCGCCAACTCTTGGTCGACGAGGCGCTTCATCACGAACGGTTTGAACAGTTCCAACGCCATCAACTTCGGCAGGCCACACTGGTGCAAACGCAGCGTGGGGCCGGCGACGATGACGGAGCGGCCCGAGTAGTCGACGCGCTTGCCGAGCAGGTTCTGACGGAACCGGCCCTGCTTGCCCTTCAACATGTCCGACAGCGACTTGAGCGGGCGGTTGCCCGGCCCCGTCACCGGCCGTCCACGACGGCCGTTGTCGAACAACGCGTCAACGGCTTCTTGGAGCATGCGCTTTTCGTTGTTGACGATGATCTCCGGCGCACCGAGATCGAGCAGGCGCTTGAGCCGGTTGTTGCGGTTGATCACCCGGCGGTACAGGTCGTTGAGGTCGCTCGTAGCGAAACGGCCACCATCGAGCTGCACCATCGGGCGCAGCTCGGGCGGGATCACCGGCACCACGTCGAGGATCATCGCCTTGGGGTCGTTGGTCCGGCGCCCGTTCTCGTCGCGCTTGTTGAACGACGTGACGATCTTGAGGCGCTTGATCGCTTTCTGCTTGCGCTGAGCGCTGAGCGGCTTGCGGCCGCTCGAGGTGGTGTCGATTGCGTCGCGGAGACGCTTTTCCTCGACGTCGAAGTCGATCCGGTCGATCAGGGCCTTGATCGAGTCGGCGCCGGTGCCACCTTCGAAGTAGTCGCCGTACCGGTCGCGCAGCTCACGCCACAACAGTTCGTCGTC
>JAYURF010000605.1:0-2887 GCA_043756365.1 Acidimicrobiales bacterium | reverse complement strand
CCCCCCGATCGGGGCAAGCAGAGAATTATTACAGTTTGCTATCTACCACCGACGGAAGTCTCGCGAGCGCCCTTTGGATTCGTGAGGATCGAGCTCTGAAGATCCAGCGTTGAGGATCCAGCGCTAGAGTTAGCCGATGATGGTGACGGTGCCGGTGGAGCCGTCGACGGTGATGATTGCGCCTTCTGGGATGAGGTCGGTGGCGCGCTGGACCGAAACGGCGCAGGGGACGCCGAGCTCGCGGCTGACGATCGCCGCGTGCGAACCGACTGCGCCGACGTTGACCACCACCGCTCCGATCGACAAGAACAGCGGCGCCCATGACGGGTCGGTGGTGGGAGCGACGAGAATGTCGTCGATGTCCATGTCGGGTGCCGTCATCGGATCGAGCACGATGCGCGCCCGACCGGTGGCGATACCTGGCGCGCCCGGGCCTCCCTGCAACACATCGCCGACCCTGGCCTTGGCGATGTTTTCAGCATGCCGTCGGGGCCACTCGCTGATAGGGACGACGCCTTGGACGTTGCCGACGATGTACGGCGGGGTCACGTGGTGCAACGCCTGGAACGACGCCTCGCGCTCGGCAATGACCGCCTTGAACGACGACGGGTCGGCGAGGAACGCATCGAGTTCGGAGTCGAGCAGGTTGAAGATCTCCTGCTTCGAGGTGATCATCCCCTCACCCACCATCCGCTCGCCAAGGGTGTACATCGCCAGCTTCACCTCGTGGATGAGGCGGATGCATGCGTACTTGCCCTTCTCGCGCCACCCCAGCCAACGCGCTGCAGAGGCCATTCCCGCAGCGAGTGTGCCGTGGGCCTCGGCATCACCCTCGACCATCGCCAACAGCTCGGCCGACACCCGCTCGCGTTCGGCCGCGGCGAGCACCTTCGCGGTGTGTGGCGAACGGTCGTTGCTTTGGTGGCGGAGCCGGTCGATCATCCCGAGCGCGATTTCGGGACGGGTGGTCCACGAATCCGGGCGGGTGTCCCACTCATTGGGGGCCCGGTGGCCGTGTTCGACGAGCAGCCGCTCCCAGCCTGCGAGGAATTCCGCGGTAGCAGGATCGGTCGCGTCGAGGCGTGACACCACACCGTCGACACCAGCCGCAAACGCGGCGGTCAGCGCGGCGGAACCGCGGATGATCCGGCTGAGATCCCACATCGCAAACGACGCCTCGGCCGACTCGACACTGCCGACGGCACTGAGCACCTTGACCGCATCTTCCGGTCGGCCGATCGCTTCACAAATCGCTTGCACCGCACCGGGGCCGAGCGACGCGCCGAGACACACCACGGTGTAGGGCAGCCATGCTTCTTCCACCTTGGCCGGCATCGACCGGGCGTAGGCAACGAGCTCGGCATTCGACAGCGACGCCAGGTCGGGCCGCGCGGCGACCGTGCGCAACGCCATCACCGAGGCCGCATCCTGCTCGGGGAACGACTCGGTGGACATCACCCATGCCATCCGCTCGGCCAGCTTGGCGCTCTGCACCTCGTTGACGTCGTCGGGATGCGGCTCGTACGGCGGCACGCCAGGGTGGTCGCCGAAGTACGCCTTGTCGATTGCCTCGGCAGTTGCGCCAGGCATCCGCTCGCCCATCAGCCGGCTGAGCGACATCGGGTTGTAGAAGTACCCGCCCCAGTTACCAAACACCTGCAACGGCTGCAGGTCATATTCCTCGACGGCCACCACGCCGAACTCGACGAAACCCTTGGCAACACCGGGGTTGCAGCCCTTCATCCACACCAGGCTCCACCCAAGCGGGCTGAACGGGTCGGGCCCGACCTCATCGGCGTTGGCGCGCGTGTAGTACGGAAAGCGCGCGCTGGCTTCGGTATCGGTGATCCAAGTGTCCACGGTGTTGCCCCCAAATCGATTGCTGAACGACGGCGAGCTTACTCGCCGATCAGTAATGGGCGTAGCGGACGCGGTTCGTCATACGTCGCTGGCGATGCCGCGTGCCACGAGTGCCTCGTGGTTGTTGGTGAAGTCCGCCGACAGATCGGGCGGACCGCTGTAGTGGGTCTGCAGGAACCGTCGCGAAAACAGCCACTCGCCATCGACACGGATGTACTCATCGTCGTAGTGGGCAAGCAGCATCGCGTTGGTTCCGTCGGCGCGGCGGAACCACTCGTTGATGTACCAGCGTCCACCGGCATGGTCGTCGTCGGCCCCACGGCGCACGTCACCACTGTGCACCACTTGCACCACCGCATGCATGGTCTTCATCGCCGAGTACCACAACTCGACGATCGCGTCCTTGCCATGGACCAACCGGTTGCGTCCCAGATCCCACGTTGCGTCCTCGGCCCAACAAGTGGCCCACAGCACACCGTTGCGATGGATGACAGCGTCGACGTAGCGATGCACCAGCCGATCGATGGCAAGAAAGTCGTCAGTGGAGACAGGTTGCGAGGGCACGGTTGTCGTCATGCCTCGTTTCTAGTGCATCGCTAGCGATCCATGAGGTCTCGGCGGGCAGATCCGCGCAACCGGACCGTGATGTGTGCCCCAATCACGAACTCGAGGTCTGCAAAAAGCTGACTCGCTACCTGTAAAACACTAATCTGACGCAAGTCGACCTTGCTCGATCTCGTCGCTGCGGAGCACGGGTGCACTCGTCTCTCGCTCGACGATGCCGAGAACCTGAAAGCCGCCCGCCTCGATCCTGCCGCGTTCGCCGCCGAACCGTCGACGCCGGTCTTCATCGACGAGGTGCAGCGCGGTGGCGAGCGGTTGGTCCTGGCGATCAAGTCCGAGGTGGACCGCCGGCATCGCGAAAGCGGGCTGTTCGTGCTCGCCGGATCATCGCGGTTTCTCACAGTGCCGACGATCGCTGAGTCGCTGGCCGGCCGGGCGCGGTTCGTCGACCTCTGGCCGCTGA
>JAYURF010000604.1:0-2888 GCA_043756365.1 Acidimicrobiales bacterium | reverse complement strand
ATGACGGCTCGGTCTGACCGGGCGCTTGAAACACGGAGTAGTACGGAACGAACCGCGCCGACGTGGCCTCGGCCGCGAACGCGTTGGGAGCTGCGTCGGTCGTGCCCGCGTCGGCTGGTTGGTTGGTGATGATGCGCGGCGTGTTCGATGGGGCCTGCGCGACCGACCACGCGCCGAGGCGGTCGAAGAACTCGTCGGCATCGAGGCGGTACTTCGAGTACGCCTCGGTCTGCACGCGGAACAGGTCCTCCGGGTAGCGCAGGTGCTCACGCAATTCGGTCGGCATCGATTCGATCGAGACGAACAGATCGGGGAACGCGCTGGCCCACGCCCTGATGATCGGATCTTCTGGGTCGATGATGTAGAACGTCATCGAGCCGTCGTACGCGTTGACAACGGCCTTGACGCTGTTGCGGACGTAGTTGAACTCGTAGCCGAGACCGCTGTTCGACGAAAGCTGACGGATGTCGGCGTTCTGTGCGTACGGGTACCGGCTGCTTGTGGTGTATCCATCGACCACCCACAACACGTTGCCGTCGACGGCTACCGGATACGGGTCGGCGTCGAACGAGACGAAGGGGGCGACCTTTTCGACCCGGTCGCGCACGCTCCGAATCCACATCAACCGCGCATCGTCGTCCACCGCGCTCGAACCGATCAGGTTGTAGTCGAGGAAGTTCAGTGCGAAGGCCAGCCGGCGGAACACCGAGTTCAACTGAACGCCGCCGTTGCCTTCGTACGTGCCCGGATTCTCTTGGTTGGGGCACGGATCCTCGCGCGCCGTGGTGCCGACGATGGCGTAACCGTCGATGCTCTCGCTGATGTACAGCTCGGGCCGGGTCAGTTCGACCTCGTCATAGATCGGGCGGCCGCTGGTTCCGACCTGGTTCGCTGGAGCTCGCACCATGCCGCAGCCATGCGTGGAGATGAGGTGCTGGCCGACCCATGTTGTGTTGGCAATGGTGCCGAGATCGAGCTCGCGGGCCGCCACGAGCACCTGCTGCTCGCGGCCGTCGACCATGTAGCGATCAACGTCGAGGTCACGGATCGTAAGGCCCGACTTGAGTCCTTGGTCGGCCTTGAATCGCTCGACCATCAGGCCGGGGTTCAGCAAACGCACGTCTTGTAACGGCGAGATGTCTCCGCTGATCTCGGACGCGGTCAACGATTCGAACTCCACCGTCTGCTCGGCGACATCGGTGATCCCAAGCGCCTCGCGGGTGGCGGCGATGTTGCGTTGGACGTACACCGCCTCGCGGTCTTTCTGGTTCGGGCTGACCACCAGGCGTTGCACCAGCGCGGGGTAGATCACGCCTCCCAAGAGTGCGATCACCACCCACAGCCCGGACGCGACGATCGGTATGCGCCATGACTCGGTCTTCAACGTGGTGAGGAACAACCCGGCAACGAGCAGCGCAACGAGCACGAGCAACACCACAGCCGGGAGCTGCGCATTGACCACCGAGTACGTCGCACCCTGGACGAACCCACGGCGTTCGGTGGTGAGCTCGTAGCGGGTGAACCAGTAATCGCCGGCTTTGACGATTGCCAGGATGGCCAACAGGACGGCGAGATGGGCTTTGGTGGCCCGGCGGATCTTCGGCCGCGGTGGCTGCACGATGACTCCACCGTTGAGCACATGGGTGAACAGCACGAGCAACGTGGTGAATGCGATGGCGGCGAAGAACCAGTCGATGGCGAACACGATGAACGGCAGCCGGAACACGTAGAAGCCGATGTCCTTGCCGAACTGGGGGTCGGGGATGCCGAACGATTGGCTGTTGCGGAAGAGCATCCAGTCGCGCCATTGGGCGGTGGCCGGCAACGCGAACAACAACCCGAAAAACACCGCAATGGCGAAGCGGACCAGACGCAGTCGCCTCCCGAACAGGTCGTGGAATCGTTCGACCAGCGGATGCATGTTGGCCGAGAAGGTCATCGGCGCCAGCCGGTCGGCGATCACCAGGTTGAGAACCGCGACGGCGATGAAAACGCCGGCGAACAGCGCGAACAACGTGATCTTGCTGCCGAGCACTCCCCAGAACACGTCGCCCCGCCCGACGCTGCTGTGCCACAGGTAGTCGACGTAGAACCCCGACAGGAACCGGGCCGACACGAGCAGCACCACCACGACGACGGCCACGGCGATGAGCGCAACACGCCCGCGATCTCCGAGTCTGCCACTGCGTGGGGAGGATCGGTCGCTGTGAGGAAGGTCGGAGGGGGTCCGCATGGTGCGGAGGCTACCTGGCCGGTGTCACGAGGTTCGGTCGATGTTGGCGCCGGTCGTGGTTGGCGCCGGTCGTGGTTGGCCGCGGCTGTCAGTCGCCTGCAGGCGAGATCATGCAGCGGCAGCCGGCGTGCGCTGGAGCACACGTGTGATCGGTGGGGAACCTCTCGCCCGCGCACACCGTGCCAGCGAGAGCGTTGTCCTCGGCGTCGGGGCACTGCGGACCGTTCGGGTCCACCTTCCAACAGATCGGCGAACCAGGAGCGATACCGGCTAGAGCGCCGCGACCGAACGCCGTACGGGCTACGTCCTCGAGCCGTTCGTCGATGCGCTGGGTTTTCCACTCGCGATAGATGGCCCGCACCAGGGTGGCGATCTCGGTGCTATCGCCGCCGGCGTCGGAGACTCCGCGATCGAGTCGCTCGCGCAGCGGCCGCACCACCTCGTTGGCGAGCAGTTCCGCTGCGGTGCGAACGGCGTCGAACTTCTTCACCTCGCGCTGGGCCACCGTTGAACCCATCCCCATCGAGACCGCGCCGGCAACGGCCGCGGCCGTCAGTTCTCCGCTGATTGCGCTGACCCACCGCTTGGCGTGCTCGACCTCGGTCGCGACCAGCACCTCGAACGAATGAACCTGCACCTTCTCGCGCAGCGCATG
>JAYURF010000603.1:0-2899 GCA_043756365.1 Acidimicrobiales bacterium | reverse complement strand
GGGTGGAAACGGTGAGGCGCCAGCCGACCCAGCACAATGCAAGAGCGACACAGCCGGTCGCCAGCGCGATGGTGGCCAGTGCGCGGCCACGTGCTCGCCCAGTGCGGACGCGTTTCAAGGTGATGATCCCAAGCGTGATCGCAGCAACGGCCCCTGCCGCGCCGAGCACGAACAGGAATGGAATCCAGGCAATGAGCACCGAAACGATGCCGAGCACGGATCCGATGACGGCCATCGTTTTCGAAGGCGGCCGATGCGCCCCATGTGACTGCCCAGAGCTGGGCCCATAGCTGGGCCCGGTGCTGGGCTGGTCGACGTAGCGGACTCCGGCGACCGACACGTCCTGGGTCCAGGCGGTGCCGTTGAACCAGCGGAACTCGAACCGGCTGCTCGGGTCGGGATGCCAACCGGCGCCCGGTGTGGGGGTGGGGTCGCTCTTCACGACGCGCTCGCTGCCTGGTCGCGTGCCCAGCGGTAGTCGGCCTTACCGCTCGGGCTGCGGTAGAGCGCATCGACCCACACAACAGCACGCGGCGCTTTGTACGGCGCGAGCAAACTGCGGACGTGGTCGATCACGTCATGGGCCGACGTGTCAGAACCGGGTGTACGGGAGGCGACCAGCGTGACCGCCTCGCCGAAGCGCTCATCGGGGACCCCGATCACGGTGCAGTCGAGCACTCCGGGATGCGACCTGGCTGCGACCTCCACCTCCTCCGGGTACACCTTCTCGCCGCCGCTGTTGATGCACACCGACCCCCGCCCGAGCAACTGCACGGTGCCGTCGGTGTCGATGGTCGCGTAATCGCCGGGCACGCTGTAGCGCACGCCGTTCACTTCGCGGAACGTGGACGCTGTCCGTCCAGGGTCACCGAAGTAGCCCGATGGCAGCGACCCGCTCACGGCCAGCATGCCGACCACGCCCGAGCCCCGCTCGGCCGGCAGCCCGGTGGCATCGTCGAACACGACGGCGTTCGGGGGAGCGGTGAACACAGCGGTTGCTGCCGGCTCTGTGCCGGGCGCAGTCATCGAGATGCCGAACGGCCCGCCTTCGCTGGCACCGATCATGTCGATGATCAGCGCGTGCGGCGTACAGCGCTGCAAGGCGCGCTTGTGCTCGACCGACAGCGTGGCGCCGGTCGACACGATCCGTTGAACCGACGTGGCGTCGTAGGCCGCACCTGCCCCATCGTTCGCGGCGAGGGTGGCTCGCTCGAACTCGGCCACCATCGGGCGAGCGAACGCGTCGCCGACGATCGACAACTGGGTGACGCGGTGCTGCCCGACCAGGGTCCACAGCTCGGCCGGATCGAACCGGCGCCCGCCGGGCAGCACCACGGTGCCACCCATCACGAACGCCGAGATGGCCAGGAACAGTGCCGTGCCGTGCATCAGCGGCGGCGCGCACAAGTTGACGGGGCTGACACCGCGGTCGTTGAGCAAGGCCGCGACTTCGCCGACGCCGTCGGCCGAGGTGGGAACCTCGAGCCCTGCTGACAGGTAACTGGTGAAACCCAAGGCCCCGAACAACTCGACGTGGGGCCACATCACACCCTTCGGGTCCCCCGTCGTCCCTCCTGTGTAGAGCAACAACAAGTCGTCGCCCGAGCGGGCGATCCGCGGTGCCGGTTCGTGGGCGGCAAGGTCGTCATACCAGATCGCACCATCCACCAGTGGTGCGCCATCGTCCACCTGCACCAGCAACCGCAGCTCCGGCAACCGCTCGCGGATGGCGATGAGACGATCGCCGAGCGACCCGTGGAACACCAGCGCTGCCGCGCCGGAATCGGCGAGCACGTGCACGATCTCATCGGCGAGATAGCGGTAGTTGACGTTCACTGGCGTGGCCCGAGCCTTGAACGCGGCGTACACGGTCTCGAGGTACTCGGGGCAGTTGTACATCAACTGGGCGACACGCGTGCCGGCCCCGATGTGGTGCGTGCCGAGCCCCGCGCTGACGCGGGCCGCCCGGTCGTCGAGATCGCGCCAGCGCATCTGCTGTGCCCCAACGACGACCGCCACGTGGTCGGGCTGCGCGTCGGCGATCGACTCCCACAGCGTGGCCCAGTTCTCCGACAGCGTCGACATGCCGAGCATCGTAGGACGGCCTGCCGGTACGGTGGCGGGATCATGGAAATTGTATTGATCCGCCACGGCGAGCCCGAATGGGTGCGCGAAGGGCTCAACGTCGACAACCCACCGCTCACCGCTCGCGGCGTCGACCAGGCGGCGAGAATGGCTGCGTACCTCGCCGCGGAGCAGTTTGACGAGGTGCTCTGTTCGCCGCTGCAGCGTTCGCGCCAAACCGCTTCGCCACTGCTCAACGCGTTCGGTCGCGACGAGATGATCGACCCGTGGTTGGAAGAGATCCGCAACCCGGTGTGGCACGGAACCCCGCAGGAGAAGGCCGATGAGGCCTACCGTCAGGACCGGGCGCGACGGTCCCACGAACGCTGGCAGGGTCTTGACGGTGGCGAGCCGGTATCGGATTTCGTCGAACGCATCCACCTCGGGTGCTCGCTGTTCCTCCAGGAACGAGGCGTGCGGCGGTTGCCGGGTGACTTGGCGATGTGGGACATCGACTGTCCCGATCGGCGTATCGCCCTCGTGGCTCACGCAGGCACTAACTCCGTCGTCATCTGTCATCTGCTCGGTCTCGCCGCCACACCGTGGGAGTGGGACCGCTTCGGCATCGGGCACGCGTCGGTCAGCCGACTGGTGTCGATGGAGATGGGCGACGGCCACACCTTCAGCCTCACTCGGCTCAGCGATAACGAGTTCCTCGAACGCGCCGATCGCACCGTGTGAGGCCGGTCGGGCGCGCCACGTAGGGTCGGCCGATGGCGATCGATCCCGACAAGCTCAAGCAGTTCTCGTTCCAGCTGTTCACCAAGCTCGAGGG
>JAYURF010000602.1:0-8116 GCA_043756365.1 Acidimicrobiales bacterium | reverse complement strand
CGTAGCGCGACCACTCCACGTCGTGAACCAGGTCGTTCAGCACCACCTGCTCCACCCCGGCCTCGCCGAGTGAGGGCAGCACCCGTTCGATGTAGCGCAGGAAGACCCGGTTCGGGCCGATGACCAGCACGCCCTGGTCTTCGAGCGGGAAACGGTAGGTGTACAGCAGGTACGCAGCGCGATGCAGGGCCACGACGGTCTTGCCGGTGCCGGGACCACCCTGAACCACGAGCACGCCTGCCTGCGGGCTGCGGATGATCTCGTCCTGCTCGCCTTGGATGGTGGCGACGATGTCGCCCAACTGTCCGGTGCGGCCCCGTTCCAGCGCGGCCAGCAGCGTCGAATAGCCGCGCAGCGTGCTCTGGGTGCCTGCTTCGGCAATGCCGTCGTCGTCGCCCACGCCGAGGTGCCCGGCGCCGAACAGTTCGTCTTCCAAACCGAGTAGCTGGTTGCCATGGACGGAGAAGTGGCGGCGGCGGCGGAGGCCCATCGTGTCGCGCCCGGTGGCGCGGTAGAACGGCTCGGCCACGGGGGCACGCCAGTCGACCACCACCGGTTCGCTGTTTTCGTCGGCGACCGCGAGGCGTCCGATGTGAAAGCTCTCGGTCTCGTCGGGGGTCTCGGCAAAGCGGTCGATCCGCCCGAACACCAGTGCCGCGTCACCGAGGTTGAGCCGCGTCAGCCTGTTGACGAGGGCCTCGTCGAACACATCGCGCTCGTAACGGGCCTGGAACGTGCCGCCACGTGTGGCTTCGCTGAGATCGCGCAGCTTCCACGCGTCGGTGCGGCTCTGGTCGAGACAGTCGTACGCGTGATCGATGTACGCCTGCTCATCCGCGATATCGGGGTGTTGCTCCGTCATGAGTCCGAAAATCCTACCGGACCGTTGCCTGCAGCCGACGGGTCGCGGCCATGCCGGTACGGGCCATCAGGTGTCGTCGAGGCAACAGTCGGCGTCGACTGGCGGGGTCGGTCCGCAGCCGACGGACTGCGTCGCCCGTGCTCAGGTGATCGTCAACGAACTCGGATACCCGACCGTGTCGTATGCCAACAACAGGTCGCGAATCGACGGTTTTTCGGCCGTGATCCAGACCTCCAGCACCTCGGTCGCAGAGACACTCGCGTTCAAGTCGCCGAGATCGATGTCAACGGCTTGGTAGCCGTTCAACACTCCGACGAAGATCGCCGACGCGAGGGTGAGTTCTTCGCAGGAGTCGTTCACGGTGGAGCAGCGAGCAACTGCGACCCCGATGTTCATCGAACCGACACCGAGACCCGCCGGTGCCGCATACAATCGCACCGAGACCCGCCCATCGATGTTCACGTTCGTCGCCTGCTCCAGACGAAACCGCTGCATGCGTGCCGGGGCCGGAACGGTCCCCCAGCCGGCCCGTTGTACCCGCAAACCCGGCTGCGTGTCGCGGTCGGTGTCGAAGTTCGGCAACGACGGGTTCAGTGCGGAGCGGTTCACCAACGGCAGCACGGCCTGCGAGGCAACGTCGCCAACATCACTGGAACCCATCATCCATGTACCGCTCAACTGCATGGGCGCGGCCGGTCCCGTCGTCGTGGCGGTCGGCGTTGTCGTCGTCGTCGGGGACGCAGTCGCCGTGGGTACCAGCATTGCGGTGGTCGTCGTTGACTCGTCGGCGAGCGGGTTCTGCCCATCGGCCGGCGCGATCGCGGTCGCCGGCTCGACGCCCGGTACCGGGCCGGCATCGCCGGAACCGGCGTCGGTGGCACTGGCAGGAATGCCAGCGGTGGGGAGCGGGCCGACCGGGACGTTGCTCGTTCCCCGGGCCGGTGGCCCCGTCGTCGTGGTCGTCGATCCGCCGGCTACAGGCACGGAATCCTCCCCCTCGCCGCCTGCCGGCGAGGATGGCGGCGGGCCATCAGTTTGCCGTGATCCCCCTCGGTCGACCGAGACGGTCCCTCCGGCGGCACCTGCCGTCGGGGGGCCGTCCACCAGGACGGGCCCATCGAGGGGACCGCCCCACTTGGCCGTGGCCACGGTTTCGGCTGCCGACGTGGCCGGTCGCGTCGCGTCTGCGCTGGCGTCTGCGCCGAGGCCGGGCAATACCATCGCGCCAACGCTCGCCGCAGCGAAGCCCGCCAACGCCGTCGCCGCGTTGGCGACGGGCACAGCCGCGCCACCGATCAACGACTGCGGGAACAGCGACAGCTGCGTCATCCAACTCAGCGGGCCCATGACCGCTCGCAGTCGCCCGAGAGACAGGTTCAAGAACGCACGAACCACCACCGGATCGAATTGGGTGCCGGCACAACGGGCCAGCTCTGCTCGGGCGTCACCCGAAGGACGCGCCGACTTGTACGAACGGACCGACGTCATCACGTCGAACACGTCGGCGACCGCGACGATCCGCGCCGACCTGGCAATCGCGTTGCCGCTCAGGCCGTGCGGGTACCCCGTGCCGTCCCATTTCTCGTGATGCTGTTCGACTGCAAGCACGCTGTCGCCAAGCCACTCCGCCAGCGGCGCCGCTAGCCGGGCTCCGAGTTCGGGGTGGGTCTTGATGATCTGGAATTCGGAATCGGTGAGCGAACCTGGCTTGTTGAGGATGTCGGGGGAGATCTGCAGCTTGCCGATGTCATGGATGAGAGCTGCCCAGCGCAAGCGGTCGAGCTCAGGCCCGTCGATGCCCATCTCCCCGGCAATCATCTGCGTGTATGCGCGTACTCGTTCGGAATGTCCGCGGGTGATCCTGTCGTGGCGGCTCAGCTCGCCGACCAGTTCGAGCAGACGTTCCGCAGCAGCGGCTGGCCCGTCGTCGCCGCTCTCCTGGTACCGGGCGAGCCGCTCCTTCAACGCGACGTTCGAGGCACCGGTGCGCAGCGCCACTCGGAACCGTGATGGGGCCTGATCGGGGAACAGGAGTGTGAGCTCGAACAGCGCGGCAAGCGGCAGGGCGCGGCGTAGCAGCCGGTCTGACAGCGCCAGCACCAAGGTGGCGACCAGGGTGATGCACACCAGGCGCATGAGAATCCCGACGCCGGAATTCGCCATCGGCAACGACTTCGACAACGCATAGGCGGCACCGATCGACACGACGAACGGCACCAGATGCACCGCAACGCGTACGCCCCGAGCGGCCCATGGGCGGCCACTCCAGCGCGCCTCGCGCACCGGCTCCATCCGATTCGCCGTTGCCGCCATGGATGCCGTATCGGCACGATGGCGCCCGAACTTGAGCGGTTTGTTTTGACGGCTGCGAAGGAGTGCCGGCAGTTAGGGTCTGGGCGATGCTTCCCGAGGCTCCTTTCATCGCAGCGGCCAACGGCAGGCCGCCGTCGCGCCGGCCCGTTTGGTTCATGCGACAGGCCGGGCGCAGCCTGCCCGAGTACCGCGGTGTGCGTGGCGAGGGAAGCATCCTCGACGCCATCAAGCAGCCCGATGTTGCAGCCGAGCTCACGCTGCAACCCGTCCGCCGGTACGGGGTCGACGCCGCCGTGTTGTACAGCGACATCGTCGTCCCGCCCCACGCGGTGGGCTTCGGGATCGACGTCGCGCCAGGTACCGGCCCCGTTGCCGCGGTTCCCCTACGCAGCGCAGCCGACCTCAAACGCCTCCGCCCGCTGGAGCCCGCCGACATCGACTACGTGGTCCGGGCCGTCGGAATCCTCGTCGACGAGTTGCCGGCGCAGGTGCCGCTGCTGGCGTTCGCCGGTGCCCCGTTCACGGTGGCGAGCTACCTCATCGAGGGCCGTCCGAGCCGCACGTACCAGCACACCAAGCAGATGATGCACACCGATCCGGCACTGTGGCATGCGGTGATGGAACGCCTCATGCAGCACAGCATCGAGTTCATCTCCGCCCAACTCACCGCCGGTGCGCGAGCGTTTCAACTGTTCGATTCGTGGGCCGGAGCGTTGAGCCGCGCCGACTACGACGCGCTGGTGCTGCCCTACTCCAAGGCCGTGTTCGCCGAGCTCGCCCGCCGCCATCCGGGCGTCCCCGGCATCCACTTCGGGATCGGCTGTGACCACCTCCTGGAGTCGATGTTGGCCGCCGCAACCGGTGACGGGGCGAGCACGCCGGTGCTCGGGCTCGATTGGCGCACGCCGATCTCCGCGGCCCGGCAGCGGATGGGAGCCGGGCTCGTCGTACAGGGCAATCTTGACCCTGCGCTCGTGCTCGCCGGCAGCGTCACCGCTCTCGCCGGTGCCACCGCCATCATCGCCGACAACGGCGAGCATCCCGGACACATCTTCAACCTCGGCCACGGCGTGCCGCCCGACGGCGACCCTGGCGTGCTCGCTGCGGTGGTCGATCTCGTCCACGCCAGCGCGCCGTCTACGTGACGGGTACGGCACGATGACGGGTACGGCACGATGATTCACGCCCAGTCGAATGGTGACGTGCGGCCGCACACGGGTGTCGTCTTGATGGCTTACGGCACGCCACGGACCCGCGACGAGATCCTCCCCTACTACACCGACATCCGCCGTGGCCGCCCGCCTACCGACGAACAGCTCACCCAGCTCGTCGCCCGTTACGAGGCCATCGCTCCCGCCGGCGGCGACATCTTGTCGCCGCTCACAGCGAGAACCGAGGCTCAACGTGACGGCCTTCAAGCTGCATTGGACCAGATCGACCCAGGCGGCTTCTGCGTGGTCATCGGCCTGAAGCACGCCGCACCCACGATCGAGGATGCCGTCGACGAGGTGGTCGGCATGGGGCTGCGCCGGATCGTCGGCCTCGTCCTTGCCCCGCACAACTCGTCGTATTCGATCGGCCAGTACCTCGGCCGCGTCCGCGCCGCCGCGGAACAAGCCAGCGTCGAGGTGATCGGCATCGACAGCTGGGCCACCGACGATGCGTTCATCGAGTTCCTCGCGATCGACCTTCGCGCTCGCCTGGTGGCGATGCCGGCCGATACCAAGGTGGTGTTCACCGCCCACTCACTTCCACAACGCATCGTCGACAACGGCGACAACTATCCCGACGAGCTCCGTTCCACCGCCGAAGCGGTGGCGGCGAGCCTCGAGCTCGAACCGTGGAGCCGGTGGGCGATCGCCTGGCAATCAGCGGGCCGCACACCCGAGCCGTGGCTCGGTCCCGACATCCTGCAGGTCATCGACGACCTCGCCGCCAGCGGTTCGCCCGGTGTCGTCGTGTGCGCGTGCGGGTTCGTCTCCGATCACCTCGAGGTGCTCTACGACCTCGACATCGAAGCAGCCAAGCGGGCCGACGAGCGAGGCCTTTCCTTTGCCCGCACTTCGTGCGTGAACGACGACCCGGCGGTCATGCGATCGCTCGCAGCACGGGTGGTCGCGGCGCGTTGAACGACGCGTTGAACGACGCGGCGAACGACGCATCGACCCATCCGGCCGACACCGATGTCGCTCGGCCGCCGCACGACGACGTGCCGCACGTCATCGTGGTCGGCGGCGGCATCAGCGGGCTGAGCGCGGCGTACGGCCTGCTCGTCTCGGCCCCGGCGGGAGCGGTGCGAGTGACCGTGCTCGAAGCCCAACCGCATCTCGGCGGCAAGATTCTCACCACGTCCTTCGCGGGTCGCGGCGGCATCGACGAGGGTGCCGACGCATTCCTGACGCGGGTGCCGGGTGCCCGCGAACTGGCCGCCCGCGTGGGTCTCGGCGACGAGTTGGTGTCACCGGCAACAGGGTCGGCCGCTGTGTGGTGGAACGGGTTGCAGCCGATCCCAGCCGGGCTGTTGCTGGGGCTGCCAACCGATGTTGTTCCACTGGCGCGCAGCAAGCTGTTGTCGTGGCCGGCCAAGCTGCGCGCCGCCAGCGAGATCGTCCGGCCGCGCACCTCGACCGACAGTGATTCGATCGGCGAGTGGGTGCGGGCACGCTTCGGTGATCAGGTGCACGAACGCCTCGTCGATCCGCTCGTCGGCAGCATCTACGCGGCCGACACCGACCGGTTCAGCCTGACCGCAGTGCCGCAACTCGCCGACCTCGCCGGTGGGGCGCGCAGCGTGCTGCTCGGCTCGCGCCGCCGACCGCAGGCACCGGCCGGCCCGATCTTCGCCAGTCCCACGGCAGGCATGGGCCGGCTCGTCGAGACCATCGCCCGACGAATCATCGAACTCGGCGGCACCGTCGTCACCGATGCCCCGTGCGCGTCCATGGAGCCGGCCGGTGACGGCTGGCTCGTCAACGGCATGGCTGCCGATGCGGTGATCCTGGCCTGCCCCGCTGCCCAGGCGGCGAGTCTCGTCGCCGATGCTGGTACGGCTGACATGTTCGCCTCGATCGAGTACGCCGACGTGGTGCTGATCACCCTCGCCGTGCCCCGCGCGCAGCTGCCGGATCGGCTGTGTGCGATGAGCGGCTACCTCGTCCCCAAGCCCGTGCAGCAACTCGTCACCGCGGTGTCGTTCGGTTCGCACAAGTGGCCGCACTGGGACACCCTCGCCGACGGGTCAGCGGCCGACACGACGGTGCTTCGCGTCTCACTGGGGCGCGATGGGTTGGCCGTGTTGCATCTCTCCGACGAGGCGTTGCGCGACGCCGCCCTCGCCGAAATGCGTCTCCACCTCGATGTCGAGCTCCACCCCAGCGACGTTCGCATCTCGCGGTGGCCGGGAGCGTTCCCCCAGTACCGTCCGCATCACCACCGCCTCGTCGAGCAGATCGAGGCACAGTTGCCGCCCTCGATCGCGCTGGCCGGAGCCAGCTACCACGGCATCGGTATCCCGGCCTGCGTGCGCTCCGGTGCCCGCGCCGCCGAGATGATCGGGCGCCTCGTGCAGTCGGGGATACGCTGACGAAATGCGCTGGCGGCCCGTACCCCTCCTGATCGTCGCGTTGGCGTTCATGTCGTCGGCGTGCGGCGACAGCCGTACCGAGGCTGCGCCGGCGGCGACGCTGCCCGCCGAGATCGTCGCCGAGATCGTCGCCGAGACTGCGCCAGCAGCGCCTGCACCGTCCATCGCTGCACCCAGTTCGACCACGGTGCCGGCAACGGTGCCGGCCGCGATCGCTGTCACCACTGCGGCAACCACGACGGTCACCACCGTGCCGGCGCCGACCACCACGCTCGAACCGCTGCCGGTCCCGGCTGACCCGCCACCGCCTCGTTCCAAGGAGCCCTACGTCGAGCTGGCCACGATGGAGATCCCCGCGCTCTCGATCGTCACTCCGCTGCTCGAGGGCATCTCGCTGAACACCCTCGACCTCGGCCCAGGCCACTGGCCGGGAACCGCGCTGCCGGGCCAGCTCGGCAACGTCGTGATCGGCGGACACCGCACCAGCCACGGCAAGATCTTTCGCAACATCGACCGCCTCGTACCCGGCGACGAGATCATCTTCACCACCGCCGACGCGCGTTTCGTGTACGCCGTCACCGAGACCACGATCGTCACCCCTGACGCGATGTACATCGTCGACCAGACACGCGCCCACACCGCCACGCTGTTCGCCTGCCATCCGGTCGGCTCGACACGCGAACGGATCGTGGTCCACCTCGAACTACGTGCCTGACGCCGCCATCGACGGCCCGCAGCCAAGCTCATCGACTGGCGAAACCGACGGTCACCCATGGCAGGGCTGGGTTTTGGCTGGCGTCCGTGACCAACGCGCGCTGTGATGGTGCACGATGGCCACGGACCGGTGTTGCGGCGGGCATCCGTGACCAACGCGCGCTGTGGTGGCGCATGGCGGCCACGAACCCGGAGCTTCGACAGGGCCCGACGGGGGGATATCGGCGGGCATCCGTGACCAACACGCGCCCCCGGAACGCATGATGACCACGAACCAGTGCTCCGACGGGCCCGACGGGCCGTGCCGCGAGCATCCATGACCAATGCGCGCGGTTGTTCCCGATTGCGGTGGTCGTTCACCGATAGTGTTCGCCCGCCATGACCAAGCCGGCCCTCCTGAAGAAGTACGCCAACGCCGCACTTGCCCTCGGCGCCGGTTTCGCGGTGGCGCTGTCGCTGCCACCATGGGGATTCTGGCCGCTCGCGTTTATCGGCGTGGTGCTGTTCGAGGTGTCCCTCGGCGAGCATCCGACCCGCCGGCAACGGGCGGTGCGGGGGTGGCTGTTCGGCGCAGGATGGCTGTTTCCCGGCATGGGGTGGATGTGGTTCCTCACCGCCCCCGGTTACGTGGTCGCCGGAGGCCT
>JAYURF010000601.1:0-8132 GCA_043756365.1 Acidimicrobiales bacterium | reverse complement strand
AGAGGCCAATCTTCGCCGCTTCCTCCACGACCGGGTAGGGGAACTCCTCGCGCTCGTCCCATTCGTGAGCGTTCGGGCGGATGACGTCTTCCGCGAATCCGTGAACCCACTTCTGGATTTGGACCTGGTCTTCGTTCAGTGAGAAATCAGCCATGCCCACTAAGTTACCCGTCGGTAACCCAAGGACGCAACCATCAATTTCAGGCTTCTCCGCGGCGGCGCAGACGCGACGAACCCACGTCGGACAACAAACGCCGCCGGACTGTCAGGCGGGCAGGGGAATCGCCAGGAGCGCTGGAGCGACCGTCTCGTAGATCAGCTTCGCTCCCGGCTTGTACACGTGCACGCCGTCCCATCGGTAGCCGAGATCGGCAGCGACGGCCTCGTCGTTGCACCACTGCTGGGGGCCGGCGACGAAGGTGATCTGGCCGGGGTTTCCCGCCGCGAACTGGCGCATCAGGTCGTTCAGGTGAGCGACGCGCTGGTCGTCGGCGCGCTCTGGCAGCGCGGGCACACCGGCACCTTCCACATCCTGCGGGCGCATGCAGGCGATCTCCAGCAATGCCACGTGCACGCCAGCCCCGGCCAACGCAGCGACACCTTCACCGAGGTCGGCCAGAAAGCGCTGATCTGCTGCGGGGGTACCGAACGGCACCAGCTGGCCATCGAGCTCCACATCGAACACGTCCCACGCCCCGATCACCACCAAGGCAACCTCCGCCTGCGAGTCGTTCGCTGCGTCGGCCCACTGGCCAGCCCACCCCGAGCAGTTGGTGAACGAACGCGAGAATCCCTCGCGCGCCGAACGCACCGACCCCGTGTCGGACACGCTGCAGCCCTCGACCGATCCGTCGGCGATCGCGAACGTCGAGTCGATGCCATCGGGAAGGTTGATCGCCAGCGAGTGGGCTTGGGAATCACCGACGATCACCAACCTCCGCGGCGCCGGCGCAGCTGCCGCGGGTGCCGGCACCGCTGCCTCGGCAGCAACTACGGCTCCAGTCGCAGGGTCGACCGCCACCGTGACCGGTGACCCAACCGCAGAACCGGGTGCCTGATCGGCCGGAGACGCACTAGCTGGAGACGCGGTGGCCGGAGACGCACTAGCTGGAGACGCGCTGGCTGGAGACGCGGTGGCGGTGAGGTCGAAGCTGACATCGGCACCGCCGACCGCGGGATCGACATGGTCGACGCTGGCGTACGTGACCACCAGCGGGACCAGCAGCGCCGCAGCGACGACCGCACCGCAGGTCGACCTGCGTCGCCAGTCGATCGTGCGGTCGGCATGCAGCCAGCGTCCAATCGCTCCATGTCGAATCGGGGTCTCCACGTAGCGGTACGACAGTTCAGCCACGCCAGCAGTGATCGACATCGCCAGCACGAAACGCAGCCACGAACCGGTATGCGCACCGACCACCACCGACACCGGCCAGCTCCACAGGTACAGCCCGTAGGACCGTTTGCCGATCGCTACCAGCGGACCCCACGAACTTGCCGAGCGAACGTGCCGCGACGCGGGATGGACCACGACCGCGACCACCACGAGCGCAGCAACCGACGCCAGCGCCAGCTGCCAGCGATACAGCGAACGCTCCGTCAGCGAGACAGACACGAACGAGGCCAACAACACCAACGCGGCAACGACGCCCACGCCGTCAAGCACCGATCCCGCCGACCCAGCCGTTCGACGCGACGGCCTCCACGGCCGCCAGAAGAACGCGGCCCCAGCTCCTAACAACAACCCGCTCGAGCGGGTGAAGGTCGACAGATACAACACGTTGACTCGATCATCGGTGAGCTGTGCCGCTCGTGCCAGCCACCAGGTGGTCACCATCACAGCTCCCGCGCAGCCAAGCAGGATGCGGCCGCGTTGCGCGTGCGGCCGACGACTCCGCATCAGCGCGACAAAAGCCAATGGCCACAGCACATACCACTGCTCCTCGACGGCGAGGCTCCACAGGTGCCGCAGCGGCGACAGGTTGCCGAAGTACTGCGCGCCACCAAAGATCTGACCCCAGTTGGCCGAATAGAAGATGCCCCAGGGGTAGTCGCGCCGAAGATCGGACCGCATCTGCGCGTCACCGAAAAGCGCCGCCCACACGCCCACCGCAACCAACACGAGCGCCAATGCCGGAAGCAACCGGCGGGCCCGACGCAGCCAGAACGCACGCAGATCGATCCTGCCGCTGCGCTCGCGTTCGTCGAGCAGCAACGCAGTAATCAAGAAGCCGGAGACGACGAAGAACACCTCCACACCGAGGAACCCACCATGCATCCACGAGAACCCGGCGTGGTACGCGAGAACGGCGATCACCGACAGCGCACGCACACCATCGAGCCCTGGCTGGTAGCCCATCTTCGCCGGGCCAGCGGTGACCGGGCGGGCGGTGACGGGTCGAACCGGGCGGTCAAGCTCGAGTAGCCCGCGTAGTGCGGGGACGTCCTCGGCAATGCCAGCCGAAGATGGGTCAACGAAAGTTCTCACGATGTTCCCATTGTCGCAGGCGTGCCGGCGCAAACCGATCACCCCGCCGTTCACCTGCGCAGTTGTGTACCCGCCTTGGTGGTTTCAACGGTGTAGCCCTGCGCCTGCAATTCGGCTCGCAACGCATCGGCGGCGGCGAAATCTTTCGCTGCTCGGGCCGCGTCGAGCGCCGCGGCTGCGGCTCTTGCCTCGGGCGGCACATCACCTCCGGCGTTGAGTACCAAACCGAACGCAGTGCACATCTCGGAGATCGCCAGCACGAGTGCTGCCGCGATGGCATCGCCGGAATCGAGCGCAGCGTTGGCCCGGCGGACCGTGTCGAACAACAACGCAGTCGCGCCCGGCGTGTCGAGGTCGTCGTCCATCCGCTCACGGAAGCGAGCGAGCACATCCGCATCGGCTACCGCATCGGGCATCTCGGCAACGACCGACGCGCTGCGGGCGGCATACGAATCAAGGCCGGCGAGCGCTTTGACAGAGGCATCGATGTTGTCCTGTCCCACGCTGACCGGGCCGCGGTAGTGCGACTGCAACAGCAACATCCGGTAGGCGCGCGGGTCGTAGTGCTCCATCAAGTCGAGCAGGTTGTCGACGTTGCCAAGACTCTTCGACATCTTCTCGCCCTCGGCATCGACGACGAAACCGTTGTGCATCCAATGGTTGGCGAAACGCTTGCCGAGCGCCACTGCCTGAGCCCGCTCGTTTTCGTGATGGGGGAACTTGAGATCCATCCCGCCGCAGTGCAGATCGAAGCCCTCGCCGAGCAGATCGAGGCTCATCACCACGCACTCGCTGTGCCACCCGGGCCGCCCCTCACCCCACGACGACGGCCATGATGGTTCGCCCGGCTTGGCTAACTTCCACAACACGAAATCAGCGGGATGACGCTTGTTGCCGGCGCCGACCACCTCACGGTCGCCGCCACCTTCGACCATGTCGGTCAACCGTTGGTTGACGAGCAGGCCGTAATCCTCGACGGATTCGACACTGAGGTACACGCCGTCGCTGGTGACGTACGCCGTGCCGATGTCGACGAGCTGACCGATCATCGTGGTCATCTGCTCGACGTACTCGGTGGCGTGTGGCACATCGGTGGGCCGGGCCACACCGAGCTTGCCCATCGCCTCGAACCACACCGATTCGCATCGCTGCGTGATCTCCTGCCACGGACGCTCCTCACGATTGGCCCGGTTGATGATCGAGTCGTCGATGTCGGTGACGTTGCTGACGAGGCGGACCTTCAAACCGGTCCATTCGAGGTAGCGGCGCAACACGTCGTAGACGAGCGTGGCCCGTCCATGACCGAGGTGCGGCGGGCCGTACACGGTGGGGCCGCACAGGTACACACTCACGGTGCCGGGTTCACGGAGTTGAAGCTCGCGAACGCCTCGTGTGGCGGTGTCGTACAGGTGCAACATGTCGGCAAGCCTATGTGAGCCGAGCTCCCCAAGGCCGAGATTTCCGGTGCCCGCCACACCCCCAACGGCGGCACCGACATTGGGACCCGACCGCGTTTGCGGCCGCCGATAGCCTGGCGACCGCTATGACGAACCCGCCGCCCGGCATCCCCGACAAACCCACACTCGACGGCATCGAAGCCGCTCTGATGCAGCGCTGGGAGACCGACGGCGTGTACCAGTTCGATCGCACGGCAGGACGCGAGCAGGTGTTCTCGATCGATACCCCACCGCCGACTGTCAGCGGTTCGCTGCACATCGGGCACGTCTTCAGCTACACCCACACCGACACCATCGCCCGCTTTCAACGGATGCGCGGCAAGGCCGTGTTCTATCCGATCGGATGGGACGACAACGGCCTCGCCACCGAGCGCCGTGTGCAGAACTTCACCGGGGTGCGCTGCGACCCGTCGCTCGCCCCCAACCCCGACTTCGTCGCTCCGTTCCACGGCGACGTCCCGAAAGACCATCGGGCGATCCCGGTCAGCCGGCCCGACTTCGTCGAGCTGTGCCGCGAGATCACCCACCTCGACGAGCAGTCGTTCGAGCATCTGTTCCGCCGCCTCGGGCTGTCGGTCGACTGGTCGCTGCTGTACACCACCATCGGTGATCGCGCCCGCCGGATCAGTCAGCGCGCGTTCCTGCGCAACCTGGCTCGCGGCGAGGCGTACCAACAGGACGCCCCCACCCTGTACGACATCGACGAACGCACCGCCGTCGCCCAAGCGGAGATGGAGGACCGGGATGTGCCCGGGGCCTACCACAAGCTCGCATTCCACCGGGTCGGCGCGGGCCCTGATACCGATACCGGAACCGAGAGCGACGATCTGTGGATCGACACGACCCGACCGGAGCTGCTGGCCAGTTGTGTGGCGATGGTCGCCCATCCCGACGACGAGCGCTATCAGCCGATGTTCGGCACCACGGTCCGCACACCGCTGTTCGACGTGGAGGTCCCGGTCCTCGCCCACCGCTTGGCCGATCCCGACAAGGGCACCGGCATGGCAATGATCTGCACGTTCGGCGACATCACCGACGTCACGTGGTGGCGTGAGCTGAACCTGCCCACGCGGGCGTTGATCGGATTCGACGGGCGGTTCAGTACCGAGACCCCCGAATGGATCACCTCGCCGGCCGGGCAGGAGCACTACCGCCAGATCGCCGGGCTGGCCCCGAAACAGGCGCAGCGGCGCACCGTCGAACTGCTCGTCGGGTCGGGCGAGATGCTCGGTGACGCCCGACCGATCAGTCATCCGGTGAAGTTCTACGAGCGCGGTACGCGCCCGCTCGAAATCGTCGCCACCCGGCAGTGGTACATCCGCAACGGCGGACGTGATGCAGTGCTACGCACCGAGCTGTTGGAGCGCGGCAGCGAACTGGCGTGGCATCCGCCGTACATGCAACACCGGTACGACAACTGGGTCGGTGGGCTCAACGGCGACTGGCTGATCAGCCGCCAGCGGTTCTTCGGCGTCCCCGTTCCCGTGTGGTACCGGCTCGATGCCGATGCGAACGTCCTCTTCGACGAGGTGCTCGTCCCCACCGAAATCGATCTGCCGATCGACCCGTCGGCCGATTGCCCGAACGGGTTCACCGCTGGCCAACGCGGCGCACCGAACGGCTTCATCGGCGACCCAGATGTGATGGACACGTGGGCTACCTCGTCGCTCACGCCACAGATCGCCGGCGCATGGGAAGACGACCCGGCGCTGTTCGCCCACGTGTTCCCGATGGACATGCGCCCACAGGGCCACGACATCATCCGCACCTGGCTGTTCGCCACCATGGTCCGCAGCCACCACGAACACAGCGGCGTGCCGTGGCGCAACGCGTCGCTGTCGGGATGGGTGCTCGACCCCGACCGCAAGAAGATGTCCAAGAGCAAAGGCAACGTCGTCACTCCGATCGGGCTGCTCGAGCAGTACGGCACCGACGGGGTGCGCTACTGGGCTGCGAGCGGGCGGCCCGGTGTGGACACTGCGGTCGACGAGGGGCAGATGAAGGTCGGCCGCAAGCTGGCGCTGAAGATCCTCAACGTCACCAAGTTCGTGCTCGGCTTCGGCGAGCCCGACAGCGGGGCCGCGGCGACCGCACCGCTCGACCAAGCGATGCTGAGCCGCCTCGATTCGGTGATCACGGGCTGCACCACGGCGTTCGAGGGCTTCGACTACGCGCGAGCGTTGGAACACGTTGAGGGCTTTTTCTGGTGGTTCTGCGACGACTACGTCGAACTCGTCAAAGCCCGCGCCTACGGCACTCACGACGCCGCCGGAGCGCAATCGGCGCGCGCCGCTCTGCGCAACGCGCTCTCCGCACTGCAACGGCTGTTTGCGCCGTTCATGCCGTTCGTCACCGACGAGGTCTGGGGTTGGTGGCAGCCCGGTTCCGTGCACGCCGCGGACTGGCCGACAGCGACGGGCCTGGCGATCGATCATGTCGCTGCGATCGAGCCTGTCGGCGAGGTGCTCGCGCTGGTGCGGCGGGCCAAGACCGAGGCCAAGCTCAGCCAACGCGCCGCGGTCGATCGGCTCGTCGTTCGCGGACCGGCGGAGACGATGGCTGCGATCGAAGCAGCCCGCGACGATCTTCGCTCGGCGGGCTCGATCGATGTGATCGAGCACGAACCCGCTGACTCCGTTTCCTGCGAGATCACCCTTGCGCCAATACCCGACCCTCCGCCGGCCCCGGCCGGGTGACAGGGCGTGCTCGCTGACGTTGGAATGATGGCGGGCCTGCTATGACGAGGCGATGAAAACACGCGCAGCTGTTTTGTGGGGGACCGATCAACCGTGGAAGATGACCGAAGTCGAGATCGACCCACCCCGCACCGGGGAGGTCTTGGTGCAGTGGAAAGCAGCCGGGCTGTGCCACAGTGACGAGCACTTCGTGACCGGCGACATGGTGCCGCCTCCGGAGGCGTTGGCGATGATGGGGATCGACGGCATCTTCCCGCTCATCGGAGGACACGAGGGTGCCGGCATCGTGGCGGAAGTCGGGCCTGGCGTCACCTCGCTGAAGCCCGGCGACCACGTGTCGGCCAGCTTCATCCCGTCGTGCGGGCGGTGCCGCTACTGCTCCACCGGTCGCCAGAACCTGTGCGACAACGGCCGCGGCACGCTCGGCGGGGCGATGATCACCGATGGCACCCACCGCCACTTCGTGACCAACCCCGATACCGGCGAGCGGCAACCGGTCGGGCTGATGGCCAAGCTCGGCACGTTCTCCGAGCACGCCTGCGTGGCCGAGACCTCGTTGATCAAAGTGGACGACGATCTGCCGTTGGAGTGCGTCGCGCTGGTGTCATGCGGTGTCGCCACCGGGTGGGGGTCGGCGACGACTCGGGCCCAGGTCGCGGCCGGCGACACGGTGGTGGTGGTCGGCATCGGCGGTATCGGGATCAACGCGGTGCAGGGCGCCAAGATGGCCGGGGCCAAACACGTGATCGCCATCGACCCCGTGGAGTTCAAGCGGGAGAAGGCAATGGAGTTCGGCGCCACGCACACCTTTGCCTCGATGGAGGACGCGATGCTCGAGGTGATGGGCATGACCGAGGGGCAGATGGCCGACAAAGTGATCATGACGCCGGGCGTGATGTATGGCGACTTGATGGCGCTCGGGGTATCGCTGGCGGGCAAGGGCGGCACCATCGTGGTCACCGCCGTGGCACCGATGACGCAGACCCATTCGGCGGTGAACCTGTTCGAACTGGCGATGTGGAACGCAGGCTGCGGTACATTTCGAGCATGGAGGACTTCCGAGCGCTCTTGTCGGAGATGCGCACCAAGGGCGGCGGTCTCCCTATGGCAATGCGCCTGTGCCAGCCGCGAGGCATTGGCCTAGTCGTGCACCAGGGCGGGCCAGGTCAGCGAACCGCGTACGCGCGGACGAGTTAGGCCCGTGCCCAACTCACCGCCACCCGAGCGTTGGGCAGAGAAACTGACGAAGCGGTTCTTGGCCGCTGAACTCAAGGCGGGCCGGAATCCGCGGCAGACCGCGATCTCCGTCGGCTGCAGCGAGAACACCGTCCGCGACCACCTTGCACGGCATGGACTGCTTGACGTCTCCAGAACTCCGACGGGTCTTGCTCGTGACTACGAACGACTCAACAGCATCACTGCGGTTGCAAAACTTCACCAGGTTTCATTCACGACGGCGCGTCGTTGGTTGCTCGGGTTGCGCGTTCCGCTCAA
>JAYURF010000600.1:0-2918 GCA_043756365.1 Acidimicrobiales bacterium | reverse complement strand
ACGAAATGTTCGATCCGTGGAGCAGGTGACCGTTCCCCGCCCTGCGGTGTTCGACACGTCGGTCTTTGTAGGCCGTGAATCGCGAGGCATCGGCACTCTCGCCGAATGGGCACCGATCATCTCCGTCGTCACCCTTGCCGAACTCTCGCTCGGCGTCGAAGCTGCGAAAACACCCGAGATCAGAGCCCGACGATCCAAGACGCTCGCTCAGGCCAAACGCTCGGCGATCGTCGGAATCGTTGTCGAGGCTGGATTCGACGTTCCGGCGGCGTGGGTCAGACTTCGACGATCACTCGCACGCAAGATGCCAGCCAACGATGCTTGGATCGCTGCGACCGCGATCGCCCTGGGTGTCCCCGTGCTCACCCAGGACAACGATTACGAAGCCGCAGCAACGATTCTCGAAGTCGTGAGGCTCTGATGTTCGGTGAACGCGCCTGCGGCACTGCGACGGGTGCCGGGAGCGAACGAACTTGCTGCCAAACCCGGGAATCCCCGAATCGGTACCGTCAGAGCGACACACGTGCCTTGTGCACCGCAACCGGGATCGCGCTCGACACGACCATCCCGGTGACCGGATCGTGACCGACATCGGTCGACACGAGCCGGCTCGTCGGTGCCCCGATGTCTCGTACCTTTTCGTCGGTGAGCGACCGGCCCCCCCACGAATGCGCCATCGAGACGACACCGCGTTTCACGTCCGGCGCCGCGCTCACGACGCCGAGCAGCGAGGCCTGGAGCGATGTGATCTCGACGATGTCACCCTGCTGCAGGCCGAGCTCGTCCAGGTCGTCGGGATGCATGTACGCCGGATTGGTCGTTCCCTTGCGAGCCAATCCCGGCAGCTCGGTGCCCGTCGAGTTGAGCACGTGCTTCAACCGTCGGCTGACAAGCCGGAAAGGAAGCTCGCTCACATCTCGGCCGGCAAAGGTGGACGGCGACTCGGACAACACACAAGCGAGTTCGGCCATGAAATCGTCGGGGGCGGGCGTGAACCGGGCGGTCGCACCATCGTCGGCGGGCTGCACCACCAACCGTTGGTCGGGATGAACGACGCGGCGGTTGGCGCGCACCTCGTCGAGGGGCATCCGCGAGCCGTGGTAGGCACGGTCGATGATCTCATCGGTGGTCGGGCGGGTTGTCATGTCCGGTGACCCGCCCGGGAATGGCAGGGTGCTGCCCAGCCGTGACGCCAGCTCCCAGAACACCTCCCACTCGTTGAGCACGTCGCCGTCACGATCGACCACGGGATCGGTGTAGTTGGTGTACGGCGCTCGGAACCAGCGGTCCATCAGATGCGGGACATCGGCCCGCTCGAGCGCCAGCGTCGGCGCGATGACGTAGTGGGCGAGCTCGGCGGTCGGAGTCATCCGGTAGTCGAGGACCACCAGTAATTCGAGATCCTCCAGCGCCCGCATCGTCATCTCGTGATCGGGGAACGCAACGACCGGGTTGCCGCCGCTCACGATCAGGGCCCGGATGCGCCCATCGCCGGGAGTCAGGATCTCCTCGGCCAGGGCCGCGGTCGGCATCTCGCCGCGGTACCCGCGCAGACCTCGGATCCGTGATGGCGGCCCGTTTGCCGGCTCGCGGGGGGCAACGACCTGGGCCCGCACTGGCATCTCGGGATACAGCAGCAACCCGTTCTCGAGCAGGTCGCCCGGCCGGTTGCACCGACCGAGGATGGTGTTGAGCGTGACCACAAGGTGTTCCGTGAGACTGGAGTGAGCAGCCATGTTCGGGCCGGTGCCCGTGCCGGCCGTTCCTTTCGGCCCAGCTGCGAACATGCGCGTTGCGGCGACGATGTCAGCGGGCTCGAGCTCGCAGCGCCGGGCAACGGTGTCGACCGTGAAGCTGTCGACGGCCGCCTCGAGCTCACTCATCTGGCTCACCCACCGGTCGCAGAACTCGTGATCCTGTAGACCCTCGGCGAGCACGATGCGGATCATCCCGGCGAGCAACGCCGCGTCCTGGCCCGGTCGGATCTGAAGGTGCACATCAGCGAATGTGGCCAGTTCGGTACGGCGCGGATCGACCACGATCAGCTTCATGCCCTCCGCCTTGCGGCGCCGCATGACGACGAATGGGTTCGTCCCTTGGAGGCCGCCGAGCGGCGCGTAGGACGACACCATCGAGTTGTACCCGATCGCCATGTGGACGTCGGACTGCGTGAACGCGTGGTATCCCGCCTCCCATCCACCGAGACGGAAACCGGCGAGGCCCTTGGCGGGTTGGTCAATCGTGACCGACGTGTACAACGACACCGAGTCGATGCCTTGGTGGAAGGCTCGGGCCGCGGGGACGGCGACCGAGTTCTGGTATCCGCCCGTGCCGGTGTACGAGGCGACGGCCCGGGGTCCGTAGGTGTCGATGATCCGTCGCAGTTCAGACGCGATGTCGTCGAGGGCACTGGCGCTGGCGACCTCCTCGAAGGTGCCGTCCGGACGTCGGCGCAGCGACATCCGGATTCGGTTGGGGTCGGCCATCTGGTCGGGAATCTGGCGGCCCTTGATACAGGTGTATCCCTCGAACAACGGGTCGTCGGCGACGCCCCGAACCGCGATGACTCGCCCATCGGCGACATCGACCTCCATCGGGCAGCTCGCGTGACACACACGACAGAACGTGGCGCGGGTCTCCATCGTCGACCTCCTGGTAGTTGCTGTCAACAGCGTACGCGAACGCGACGACGCAGTCCGACCTGGCCGTCAGGTCGACGTGGCGGACGCCGTGACAGCCTGGCCTTCGCTGATGTAACGGCGAACCATCGACTGGAAGTGGCGGGCACGAACCTCTTGGTAGTTGCCGAGCGTTTGCCCGCGCTTGGCGCTCGCCTTGAAGCCACGGGTCTGAGCCGCCAGATTGGTCGTGTCCTGATCGAGGACCTGGCCGAGCGACTTCAGCAGCGCCGGCACCGA
>JAYURF010000599.1:0-2919 GCA_043756365.1 Acidimicrobiales bacterium | reverse complement strand
GCCGCGCTGTCGCTCGCGATCGTGGTCTGCCTGTCCACCGTCGGGATCCTGATGTCGATCGCAATGCTGGTCGTGCCGGCATCCAGCCGCCCGGCGCGACCATTGCCTTGGTCGCAGTGTCGATCTATGTTGTCGTGTTCGGCCTGACGCTACCGAACGAGCCCGTCACCATCACGCCGTCGCGTCGGTGCAGGATGCGCACGTCACGGCCGACACTCCAGGTTGGCAGTCCTCGATCCCGAGATCGAAGAGGCCGCCAAGGTCGTCATGAACCGGCACGGCCGCCGCCTCACCCGGCACCGTCGCACGATCCTGGCTATGATCGCGCTCGCCGACCATCCACTCTCGACTGCCGAAATTGCTGATGATTGCGGGGTGCCGGTGTCGACGGCGGGTCGTCTCGTCGAACCGCCCACCCGCCTGGACGGCCTGCTGCAGCAGACCGCAGTGGCGTTCCGCCTCGGCCCGCGTGCGAAAGCGACTTGCTGCGGTGCTGACCGCCGATCGTGTAGCGCCACCCAGGGCAGCTTCGCTTCTAGCGTGGAACGCGGGTCCTGAACCCCCGTCGACCTTGACCTCTTTTCATCGGTCGAGCCGGAACTCGTCACAGCCAGTCGTCTCGCTGGTCATACGGGGAGCGTGCCCGAAATCGTTGCGAAGGCTATGGGAAGAGACTCGCCGTCACGCCACTGTCCCCGGTGTGACCTGGTCGAACGCCTTTCAAAGAAACGGTTTCCTAAGCCGCAAAAATACCGAACTGACAGGGGCTGCGGGAGCTGCCTCGCAGGGGGCAATTGCCTTTGGTGTCGTCAGTTCGGCCGACATGTTCGTGGGCGTGTCGCTTGCCCCGATCTCTTGCTCGTCCCACACGGGTCCCAATCACAACGAGAAATCATGGTCAAATCTGGTCATTGGCGGCCGAAAACAGGGCGCCCCCGGAAGGATTCGAACCTCCGACACATGGTTCCGGAAACCATTGCTCTATCCCCTGAGCTACGAGGGCGGGATGCAGCGAGGATAGCGACCGATACCCTCGGTTCGTCATGGCTGATCCCCTCGTTTCCGTAGCCTTACTCCTGGCTCCTGCGTTCGAGCAGGTCGCCGGGGCACCACACGACCCGGTCGTGCGCGCTAGCGACCGCGCCGATGCACAGGCCAACGGAGTGCTCGCCCTTGCCAAACAACTCGGCCGCAACCCCCGCGAGGTCGCCGCCGAGGTGGTCGCCGCGGCCGCTGCCGCGCTGGCCGGCATCGCCGAGCTGGAGGTGGCCGGGCCGGGTTTCATCAACGTCTCGTTCACCTCCACGTACCTCGCCGAACAGCTCGTCGCGATCACGAGCAATCCTCGCCTCGGGGTGACTTCCGCGACGACGTCGGAGACGGTGGTGATCGATTACTCGGCACCGAACATCGCCAAGGAGATGCACGTCGGCCATCTCCGCACGACCGTCATTGGTGACGCCCTGGTGCGGCTGATGACGTTTGTTGGTCACCGGGTGGTGAAGGAGAATCATGTCGGCGATTGGGGCACCCCGTTTGGGATGCTGATCGAGCACCTCGTCGACGAAAGTGGCGTCGAGGGTGCTGCGGATCTCGACCTGCGTGATCTCGACGCGTTCTACAAGGCCGCACGCTCCAAGTTCGATGCCAGTGACGAGTTCAAGGACCGTGCCCGTGAGCGGGTCGTCAAGCTTCAAGGCCGCGCCGATGCCGAGACCACGATGCTGTGGAACGTGCTGGTCGAGCAATCGACGCGCCACTTCAACGACCTGTACGGCAGGCTCGGCATCCTCCTGACCGACGATGACCTCGCTGGTGAGTCGATGTATCAAGCAGCGATGCCCGACGTGCTCAGCCGACTCGATGCAAGCGGCCTGCTCGTGGAATCCGATGGTGCCAAGGTGGTGTTCGTCCCCGGTTACACCAATCGCGAGGGTGATCCGCTGCCGTTGATCGTGCAGGCCCGCACCGGTGGCTTCAACTACGCCACCAGCGATCTGGCGTGTGTGATCGACCGGGTCGAACGCGTTGGGGCGACGCTGCTGCTGTATGTCGTCGGCACCCCGCAGACCCAACACCTGGCGATGGTCTACAAGGTGGCCGCGATGGCCGGATGGTTGGTGCCGCCGGCGCGGGCTGTGCACGTCAACTTCGGCAACGTGCTCGGTGCTGATCGCAAGATCCTCAAGAGCCGCAGCGGCGACCCGATGCGGTTCATCGACCTCGTTGACGAGGCCGTTGAGCGGGGCCGGGCAGGCATGGCCGCGCGTAGCCCCGAGCTTGTTCCCGACGAGCAGGCCGAGCTCGGCCGGATCATCGGCATCGGTGCCCTGAAGTACGCCGAGCTGTCCACCGACCGGATCAAGGACTACGTGTTCGACTGGGACCGGATGCTTGCGTTCGAGGGCAACACCGCGCCCTACCTGCAGTACGCGCACGCCCGCATCCGCAGCATCTTCCGTCGCGGCGAGATCGATCCGGCGCAGCTCCGCGATGTGGTCCCGGTGATCGCGATGGCGCAGGAGCGTGCGCTGGCCATGCGGCTGCTCGGCTTCGATGGTGCCGTCAACGAAACCGTCGACCGCTATCTGCCGCACCGGTTGTGCACCTACCTGTTCGATCTGGCCCAGGATTTCACCGCGTTCTACGAGACATGCCCGGTACTCAAGGCCGAGACCGACGAGCTGCGGATGAGCCGGCTCGCGCTCGCCGATCTCACGGTGCGGGTGTTGGCGAAGGGTCTCGATCTGCTCGGCATCGACGCGCCCGAGCGGATGTAGGGCGATGCCGTCGTTGCCACACCCGTCGCTACCGCTGCACCTGCTTCCCGATACCGCCGAAGTCGCCGCTGACGGATCGCTGTGGATCGGCGGAGTCAGCGTTGCCGAGCTTGCTGCGCAACACGGGACGCCGCTGTTC
>JAYURF010000598.1:0-2921 GCA_043756365.1 Acidimicrobiales bacterium | reverse complement strand
CTTCCTTGAGATCAGGGGCCAGCAGGATGATGGTCGTTGCATGTGCAACATCATCGATGGTGGCGCGGTCAAGGCCAAGTACCCCCATGGGAAGCCCGTCGCCCATCTGGGCGTACACGTTGGGGGTGCCAATCACGTCGTGGGCCAGACGCGCCCAGGCAAATGCGTCTTCGTTGCTGCCCCGCGCCCCGCCGAGCACACCGATGCTGCCGGCGCCGCCGGCCGCAATCGAATCACGAATCAGGCCGGCGACGGATTCGAGCGCGGCGTTCCAGCTCGTCGGGACAAACCCCTCTGCCGTCCGCACCACCGGGGCGGTGAGACGTTCGACGCTGTTGACCGATTCGAAGCCGAAACGACCCTTGTCGCACAACCATCCCCAGTTGACCGGGTCGCTATCGACGCCTTGGTAACGCAGCACCTCGTTCCTGCTCGACTGCACCACCGTCCGGCACCCGACCGAACACGTCGTGCACGTGCTCTCGACCTCGTCAAGATCCCACGGTCGGGCCTTGAACCGGTACGGCTTGGCGGTCAGTGCACCGACGGGGCAGATCTGGACGGTGTTGCCGCTGAAGTAGCTGGAGAACGGTTCGTCGGGGAACGTGACGATCTGAGTGGTGTTGCCGCGGCTGCTGAACTCGATCAGCGCGTCACCCGCGACCTCGTCGGCGAATCGCGTGCAGCGATCGCACAGGATGCACCGCTCGCGATCGAGGTACACCAGATCGCTGATCGGAATCGGCTTTTCGAAGTGACGCTTCTCCTCGACGAACCGGCTCTCGCCGGGGCCGTGGCTGAACGCCTGGTCCTGCAACGGGCACTCTCCGCCCTTGTCGCAAACCGGGCAATCGAGGGGGTGGTTGGCGAGTAGCAGCTCGAGCACACCCTCCTGCACCCGTCTGACCGTCGCAGACTCGGTGTCAATGCTCATCCCGGGTGCAACTGGCACCATGCACGACACGGTGAGCTGGGGTCCGCGTCCGGAATCGACTTCGACGATGCACATTCGGCACATGCCCACAGAGTCCATTCGCTCGTGGTAGCAAAAGCGGGGAATGTGCTCGCCGTGGCGTTCGGCTGCCGCAAGGACCAACTCGCCCCTGGTTGCCACGATGGCGCGCCCGTTCAGCGTGACGGGCACCGCGTTGGGGTCGGGCTCGCCGATGGCGTCGGCAACCACTTCGGCCGCATCCGTTACCTTTGCGGCTGCGGGCTCGGGGTTGTTGGTGACGGTCACTGGGCGCCTCCGGCCATCGCTGTCACCGGGATCATCCGCTTGCGCTGTCGCGTCACGACGCGCGCTTCGAACTCGTCACGAAACAGCGTGAGCGCCGAATGCACCGGCACGTACGCCGACGGGCCAACGAAGCAAATGGTGGTCATCTTGTACGGGAACGGCACCGCCGACAGGCCGAGGCGCTCGCTCGACGCGTGCGGGAACGCTCCGGGGCAGATCGACTCGCCCACCTCGAACAGTTGGTCAAGATCGGCATCGCTTCCGTCGCCGTCGACGATTCGAGTGAGGATCCGCTCGAGCCAGGTTCCGCCCTCGCGGCACGGCACACACTTGCCGCACGACTCGTGCGCGTAGAACCGGGTGAGCGTGAGCGCCGCGGCCGGGATGTCGGTGGTGTCGTCCATCACCATCACAGCGCCCGAGCCCAGCATCGATCCGGCCGCCCCGACGACCTTGCCCTCGAACGGCAAGTCGAGCTGATCGGGCACGAACCACGGTGCCGAGCCGCCACCGGGAACGAACGCCTTGAGCTCGTTGCCGTCGCGGATGCCACCGCAGAACTCGTCGCCGTAGATCAAGTCGCGAAACGTGGTGGTGCCATTGACGATCTCGTACACGCCCGGCCGTTTCACGTGACCGGAGACCGCGACCATGCGCGTCCCCGGTGATGTGGCGGTGCCGATGGCGAGGTACTCCTCGACGCCGTGGCACAGCAGCCACGGCAGGTTGGCCAGCGTCTCGACGTTGTTGACAATGGTCGGTTGGCCGTAGAGGCCAATCGCCGCCGGGAAGAACGGGGGCTTCAACCTGGGCATGCCGCGGTTGCCTTCGAGGCTTTCGATCAGCGCCGTTTCCTCGCCCACGACGTACGCTCCGGCACCCCAGTGCAACACGATGTCGATCGAGAAGTCGGTACCGAGGATGTTGGCGCCGATGTAACCGGCTGCGTAGGCCTCGTTCAGCGCCACCGCCATGCGTTCTTGAGCGACAGCCATCTCGCCACGGATGTACAGGAAGCACTGCGACAACCCGGCCGCGTAGCTGGCGATGAGGCAGCCCTCGATGAGCTGGTGGGGATCGAGCTCCATCAGCAGCCGGTCCTTGTAGGTGCCGGGTTCGCTCTCGTCGCCGTTGACCACGAGGTAGCGGGGGAACTTACCTTCCGGGGTGAGGCCCCACTTGACACCGGCGGGGAATCCGGCACCGCCGCGACCGAGCACGGTGGCTCGGCGCACCTGATCGTGCACCTGCGCCGGGGTGAGGCCGAGCGCAGCCCGAAGACCGTTGTAGCCGTCCGTTGCAAGGAATCGCTCGAGGGTGTGCGAGTCGTCGTAGGCGAAGCGCGACGTGACGATCTGGGGGCGGTCGCCAGCGACGAAACCGGGGGCATGGGCGTACGTGGTGCCGGTCACGAGGGCGCCTGCCCGGTGGTGGCCTGAGCGTTCGCGGTCTGGGCGTTCGAGGCCTGGGCGGACACGAGCCAGGCTGGCGCGTCGGTGGCATCTTCCGGGGCGACAGCACCGACGGCGCGGTCGGCCGGGATGGTCTGGCGGACCCGGGCCACCGTTCCGTGCCGGGGTATCTCGCCGTCGAGCTTGCCGGCGCGCAGATCGTCGATCAGGGTGTCGAGCTCTGCCGGGGTCACCCGGTAGCGGTAGCGGTAGTTCACCTGCAGGCAGGG
>JAYURF010000597.1:0-2930 GCA_043756365.1 Acidimicrobiales bacterium | reverse complement strand
AGCGTGCACCGTGCCGGTGCCAACGAGTTGGACGGCTGCCGCCAGACCCGCACCCGCACCGGCAAGCGTCACGAACCTGCGCCGGTCGAACACGCGGGTCGGGTCGTCGTGTGTAGTCATGTTGATCCCTCCATCGGAATGCGCGTCTCCATCGTCATCATGTCCTCGGCGGGAAGACGCCCTGGAGGGCGATCGCGAAGTAACACGTCAGGTACGGCTGGAGGTTGTTGTGCGGCTGGTCGCCACCCGCGGGCACCAGCGCCCCTGGGGCCAGTTGGGTGTCGGCGGTCGCCTGGTACAGCGTGCCGCCCGCCGACAATGCGAACGCGGCGTTCGGATTCGGGACGTTCGTGTCGGCGAGGTCGATCGTGTTCGCGCGCAGGGCGTGGGTGTGGTTGGGCGTCTCGGATTCGAGGAGCGTCACCGTCTCTGATCCCCCCGTCTCACCAAGGTCGTGCAGCGACAACCCGGGGCCTTGACCGGGGTGCATCGGAGCACGGCCCTGCAGGTCCGGCAGGGCAAACGTGCTCCGCCCGTCACCTCCGTACGTGGTCCCGAGCAGCGAGAAGAGGGCGGTGTTCTGCGAGAGCGGCAGGAGTTGGCCGTCGCACCAGGCCCAGCCCTTGGGGGCGAAGTTGAACGGGAAGATTCTGATCTCGGCCACGAATGGGTCAGCCATGCCTGCTCCTAGTTGCTACGTCGGCGAGGGGAAGATGCCGAACAGCGAGATGATGAAATCGATGCACAGATACGGCTGGAAGTTGGTGTGCGGCTGGCTGCCACCGACCGGTGCGTTTGCGGCGGCGTTGAAGCTGCCGGAGGGCGCGTCGTTGATGTACGGGACGACGTTGAACGACTGCGCGGGGAGGTTCCCAGCCGGGCTGATCTGGTTGCCGATTGCATTTGCTGCCGTGAACGCGTGGTTGTGCGCGGGGATCTGGTTGACCGTCAGCGTGATCTCCTCGGCGCCGCCGGTCTCCGCGAGGACGAAACCGTTGCCCTGGTGCACGGGAAGCCGCCCGCGCAGGTCGGGCACTGCGAACGTGCTCTGTCCGTCGCCGCCGTACGTGGTGCCGATCAGCTGGAACAGCGTTTCGTTCTCGGCGATGGCGAGCAGCTGCCCGTCGCAGAACATCCAGCCCGCCGGAGCGAAGTTCCCGGCGAACATTCGGATCTCGCCAACATACGGTTGGGCCATGGTTCTGACTCCTCAGTTCGGCGACGGGAAGATGCCCTGGAGGGCAATGCAGAACGACACCGTGAGGTACGGCTGCATGTTGAGGTGGGCCTGGCTGCCTCCGACGCTCGTGACGGTGTCAGGTCGAAGCGTCGTCAGCGTCGCACCGGGCGGGTGATACGCGTTGTTGGCGCCGCCGAGGTAGTTGCCGTTCGGCGAAGCAGTTCCGCCGCTCGCGCTCGACGATGCGGCGACGGGATGTGTGTGCTGCGGCAGCTCCGCCTGGCTGAGCGTGTGGGCCTGCTCGCCCCCTCGTTCGCCGAGCGTGTGTCCGCCCCCGACATGAAGCGGTGTCCGGCTCCGGAAATCCGGAAGCGCGAAGTTCACCCGACCGTCGCCGCCGAAGGTGGTGCCGAGCAAGGAAAACAGTGCCTGGTTCTGGTTGATCGGGAGCAGCTGCCCGTCACAGGTCGCCCACCCTCGCGGGGCGAACGAGAACGACATAAGACGGATCTCGGACAGGAATGGTTCGGCCATGGGTTCCTCCTCCAGTAAGGGCTGGGGCTACGGACAGGTGCTGCCGGTGCCGGTGAAACCACCTCCGGGCGGCGAGTTGACGCTGGCGATCACGCTCGGGCCGCCAGTCGAGTTGTTGGCTGCCACGAAGTTCTGGACCGCCGTGATGTCCGTCGCCACACCCGCATACCCTGGCAACCGGATTGTCGTGCTCTGCCGCTGGCGCAGCCGAACGTCCTGGCCGCCACCGGCAGCGGGAACGGCGTCAGCGCCGCTCGCCGCCAGCGAGTTGCCGGTGATGACCGCGCACACCTGATAGGTATCGCCAACGGCGATCCCGATGTTGTAGTGGATGCCGTTCTTCGCGATCGCAATCGTGCCGGCGGTGGTGCCCGGCTCCGCAATGGTGTTGCCGGTGATGGTCGTGTTGATCGTCCCGCTCTGCGCGGTAGCGCCGCCACCGGCGAGCACCTCGATCCCAAAGTTGTTGTAGCCGTAGATCTGGTTGTTCGCGACCGTCCAAGCCAGCGTGCCCTGGCCGACCGTTTGCAACTTCAACGCCGACCCCTCGGCGGAACCCGAATTGGCAACTCCTGCGACGCCGATCGTGTTGCCCGAGAACGTACCGGTCTGGGTCGAGGGGCCTGTCGTCTTGACGATCAGCACCGCCGCGCCGACCGCGTCGCGAAAAGTGTTGCCGGTGATGGTCATCGTGGTGGCGCCCGACGTGCCCGCGTTGCCGAGCGACAACCCGCCGCCCCCGGTGGCGATGCCAGGGTGGTTGTTGGAGAAGGTGTTGCCCGTCAGCACGAGGTCTCCACCCCCGGTGCCGCCATGGCTGTACTGGACGAGGTCACCTCGCGCTCCGGTGAAGGTGCTGTTCTGAATCGTCGCGTTCAGCGTCGCCGTACCCAGCGACTCCAACAGGACCGCGTCGTTGCCGTTTGCCGCACTGTTGTCACCGATCGTGTCGGAGGCGAACGTGATCCGGTTGAGCGAGCCGGTGGTGTTGACGACACGGAAGTTGTCCCCGAAGCCGCCACTGATCGCGCTGTTGCTCACAGTCGCCGAGCCGGTCAAGTTGTCGAAGGCGATGCTCGAATCAGCGAACGGCGAGGCCTCGTTCGTGCCGTTCGACCCGTTGACGACGCTGTTGGCGAGGACGAAACCGACGACGTTGGTCCCACGGATCGCATAGTTGCTGTGATCGTGGATCCACATCCGGGTCAGTGACGCA
>JAYURF010000596.1:0-8183 GCA_043756365.1 Acidimicrobiales bacterium | reverse complement strand
GCACGATCGAAGCAAAGCTCACCAAGCGCGAGCCGAGCACCGCCCCCGCGGACGCCGCATCGAAGGTGCTCGGCTACACGCCCACGACCGACGAAGCCAAGGCCAAGTTCTCCAACATCGTGCACTGGAGCTACGGCACGGCGCTCGGAGCGGTTCGTGGCGTGATCGGCGGTGCCGGATTTCGTGGGCCGTTCGGCACCGCAGCCCACTTGGGTGGCGTGTGGGGAAGCGAACTGGTGATGCTGCCCAAGCTCGACGTGGTACCACCGGTGAACGAGTGGACCCGGAAGGACCTGGCGATCGATTTCTTCCACCACGCGGTGTATGCCATCTCGACCGGTTTGGCCTACCGGGCCCTCGACCTGCGTCGAGCACGGCATCACTGAGGGCACCGGAACCGTCGATTCCGTGCAGGCGAGGTGGAGGACCGACCACGCGATCGGAACGAGCATGCCGTCTTGCGCTGGATCTCGGTGAACAAGCGCTCGACGCGCTCGCCGTCGGCAACGTGGCCAGTAACCACCTGCAGATCGTTGCGGACGTGTGCCGAGGTGCGGTCGGGGCCGAACAGAGCGAGACCGGACGGCTTGCCGTGCACGGTGCGAGGGCGTACTGTCCGGTCGATCGCCGTCCACCTGGATGGTGCTGCGCAAGGAGGTGACCGGTGACGTCCATCGCAGACGGCGTACGCGCCGGTTTGCCTGCCGAAGACCGCAGTGGCACTGGACGCGACCTGGGGTATGCGCTCGCGCTGGCCGCGCTGACCCTGGCGCGTCGGTTCGCCGACGGTGCCACGTTGTGGTGCCTGGCCCCCGAATGGCCAGAGCATGCTCGTCATGTCGCGGTCGAGTTCGTTCATCCGGTGGTGGTCGGCAAGCGAGCCCTCCCGGCGGTCAGCGTGTCGCCATCCAACCCGGTCGCGACGTTGCGGGCCGGAGTGCGCGCCGGCGACGTGGTGCTCGCAGTGAGCCGGCATGACGAGCCCGTCACGCACTCGGTGCTGCGCCGAGCCCAAGCATGGGGCGCATCGACGATCTGGCTCGGTGCCGGTGAGGCGCCGACGGGCCGGCCGGGCCAGTCGGGCCAGTCGGGCGCGCCGTCGGCCGATCACATCGTGTGGGTCGATGACGATGGCGATGCAACGGCGCAGCACGATGGCCGGCTGGTGCTGCTGTATCACGTGCTGTGGGAGCTGACGCACGTGTGCTTTGAGCACCCCGGGCTGCTCACCGCGACCGACCCGGCCGACTGCGACGAGGGCGGGGCCTGCATCACGTGTTCCGACGAGGGGCGCCTCGGCGAGGTGATCGGTGTTGTCGATTTCGCAACGGCCAAGGTCCGTACTGCGCGCGGGGTGGAGGTGATCGACACAACGATCGTCGATCCACTGTTCTCCGGGGATCTCGTGCTCATCCACGCTGGCGCAGCGATCACGGTGCTGCCGTGAGCGACGGCACCGATTTCCTGTATCCGTTCATCGAGGCTGGCGAACGCGATGTCGGTGCACTGCTGGTCGACCTCGCGCAGTCCGCGCGCAGCAAGGTTGCGACGAGCGCGCAACTACGCAAGGCCACCGTGGCGGAGGCAGCGGCGACCCTTGAAGCGGCGGCCGCAGCGATGGCCGAGCGGTTCGCCCAGGGTGGCCGAATGTTTGTGTTCGGCAACGGTGGGAGCTCAACCGATGCCGCGGCGCTGGCATCGCTGTTCGTACTGCCACCATGGGCGCAGTCGTTACCGGCACGTTCGCTCGTCGATGATTCGGCGGTGCTCACGGCGCTCGGCAACGACGTCGGATTCGATCTCGTGTTCTCGCGCCAACTGATTGCTGCCGCCGAGCCTGGCGACATGGCCGTTGGGCTGTCGACGAGTGGGAACTCGCGCAACCTGTTGTACGCGTTCGGCGAGGCCGCGAAGCGGGGTTTGTGCACCATCGGCATCGCTGGGTATTCCGGCGGCGAGATGGCCCGGTCGCCTCACGTGCACCACTGCCTCGTCGTCGCCGCCGACAGTGTGCACCGAATCCAGGAATCGCAGGCCGCGCTGTGCTTCGAACTGTGGCGCAACGTGCACGCGAAGTTATCGGGCAGCGCATCTGTCGAGTTCGACCGAGGAGACACCCGAGCATGAGCACACAGGCAGCCGGCACATCGTCAACCAGTACCCCGGGTGATCGCGAGGCGGTCGTCCTCGACCGCATCGAAGCGTTTCGGCGCCGCCGGCCGCGGCTGATCGACGAGATGATCACCTCCGCTCACGGGGCGGGCGGCAAGGCGTCGGCGGCGTTGATCGATTCCGTCTTCCTCGATGCGTTCGCCGCCGTGTCGCCAGCCGGGTCACGAACCGGCTCCCCGGACGGGTCACCGGCTAGCCACCCGGCCAGTTCGGGGTCGAGCCCGCTCAACGACGCGGCCACGCTCACCCTGCCGACGGGGGAGCGGCTGGCGTTCACCACCGACTCGTTCGTGGTGCAGCCGCGGCGCTTCCCCGGCGGATCGATCGGGCATCTCGCGGTGCACGGAACCGTCAACGATCTCGCCGTTTCCGGGGCGATCCCGATGTGGCTCTCGGCCGGGTTCGTGCTCGAGGAAGGCTTCCTGATCACCGAGTTGCGTGACGTCGTCGCTGACATGGCTGCGGCCGCGGCCGAGGCCGGCGTCACCATCGTCACCGGCGACACCAAGGTCGTCGGCAAGGGTGCCGCCGACGGCCTGTACATCACCACCGCCGGCGTCGGCATCATTCCCGCAGGTCGGCAACTCGGTCCCGAACACGTCCGCCCCGGCGACGTGGTGCTGATGTCAGGCACCATGGCCGACCACGGCATGGCGGTGATGCTTGCCCGCGGCGACCTGATGCTCGAGGCCGACATCCGCTCCGACACCGCTTCGCTTGCCGCGATCGTCGCCTCCGTGCTCGCCGCTGCGCCCGGCACGCGGTGGATGCGCGATCCAACCCGCGGTGGGGTCGCAACGGTCTGCAACGAACTCGCCCGCGATGCCAACGTCGCGGTGGTTCTCGACGAGACGTTGCTGCCCATTGCCCCGGCTGTGATCGGTGCTTGCGACCTGCTCGGAATCGACCCGCTGTACGTCGCCAACGAGGGCAAGGTGGTTGCGGTGGTGCCACCGGAGCAGGCCGACGCAGCACTCGCGGCGATGCGCTCCCACGCGATCGGGCGCGACGCGACGCGCATCGGTGAGATCCACGCCGACCCCGAGGCGATCGTGGTGTTGCTGACCAGTTTCGGCGGAACGCGCATCGTCGACATGCTCGTCGGCGACCCGCTGCCGCGCATCTGCTGAACGGCCATGACAACGCGGGCGGCGGGGGCGACCGGACCAATGTCGAGGCAGCGGATGCGGGTCAGTGGCACCGTCCAAGGTGTTGGGTTCCGGCCGTTCGTGTATCGGCACGCCGTTGCCCTCGGGCTGAGCGGCTACGTGCTCAACGACAGCGAGGGGGTGCTGATCGAGGTCGAGGGCCCGAACCCCGAGATCGATCAGTTCACCCAGTTGATCCGGACCGACGCGCCGCCGCTCGCCCGTGTGACGGCGGTGCAGATCGAGCAGATGGACCGGGCCGGGGTCCCCGGCGAGCCCGTGTTCCGAATCCTCGACAGCGACGATCGGGGCGCGGCCGACGTCCCGGTCAGCATCGACACGACCACCTGCCCCGATTGCCTCGCCGAGATCGACGACCCCGCCGATCGACGGTACCGCTACCCGTTCACCAACTGCACCAACTGCGGACCGCGCTACACGATCGTGCTCAGCGTGCCCTACGACCGCCCGGCCACCACCATGGCCGGGTTCCCGATGTGCGATCGGTGCGCCGTGGAGTACCACGATCCGGCCGACCGTCGCTTCCACGCGCAGCCGAACGCGTGTCCCGTGTGCGGGCCAAGCCTGACCTGGCAGACATCCGGCTGCGCCGGCGTGCCAGGTGATGGCGTGCTGGGTGATGGCGTGCTGGGCGATGCCGTGCTGGGCGATGACGCGTTGCGCGCCGCGGTGGCAGCCGTCGTCGCCGGGCAGATCGTGGCGATGAAGGGCATCGGCGGCTACCACCTCGTCGCCGACGCCACCAATGCGGCCGCAATCGCCGAGCTCCGCCGCCGAAAGGCACGCGACGACAAGCCCTTCGCCGTGATGGTCCCCTCACTCGAGGCGGCACATCGGGTGTGCCATCTCGACGAACGGGCCGTCGCTGCGCTGTCGTCGATCCGCCGCCCGATCGTGCTCGCTCGCCGCCGAATGTCCAGCGGGATCACCGACGACATCGCCGACGGTGTGGCTCCCGGGCTGCCCGAGATCGGGGTGATGTTGGCCTACAGCCCGCTGCATCACCTGCTCCTCGGCGGCGCCGACCGTCCGTTGGTGATGACCAGCGGCAACCTGAGTGACGAACCGATCGCCCATCACGACGATGACGCAGCCGTCCGGCTCGGCCCGCTTGTCGATGGCATGCTGCTGCACGATCGTCCGATCCACATCCGCTGCGACGACTCGGTCGTGCGGTCGACTCGCCGCCGCGTGCAGGTGCTGCGACGCTCGCGCGGTTACGCACCCGAGCCGCTGCGCCTGCCTTTTCGCACCGCCCACCAGGTGCTTGCGGTCGGTGCCGAACTGAAGAGCACGGTGAGTGTGGCCAAGCACGACTGGGTGGTGCCGAGCCACCACATCGGCGACCTCGAACACCTCGCCACGTACCAGTCGTTCCTGCAGGCGGTCGACCATCTCGCTCACCTGTACGGCGTCAAGCCCGACGTGGTCGCCCACGACATGCACCCGGAGTACCTGTCGAGCAAGTTCGCCGCGGAGCTCGACCTGGTGACGGTCGCGGTGCAGCACCACCATGCCCACGTGGCCGCGTGCATGGTCGATCACGGCCGCACCGAACCTGTGCTCGGCATTGCCTATGACGGCCTCGGCTACGGCCCCGACGGCAGCCTGTGGGGAGGTGAACTGCTGGTTGCCGATTTCATGTCGGCGCGCCGCGTCGCCCACCTGCTGCCGGTCCGGATGCCGGGGGGCACTGCTGCGATCCGCGAACCATGGCGGATGGCTGCGGTGTGGCTGAGTACGGCGCTCGGCGCGGATGTGGCTGCCAGCGTCGTCCGCCGGCAGCGGCCCGCTGCGGGTACGGGCCCTGACGACGCCACGGTGCGTGCCGTACTCGATCTGGCCGAGCGGTCCACCACACCGCTCACCACCAGTGCCGGCCGGCTGTTCGACGCGGTCGCGGCGTTGCTCGGTGGGCGCCAACGGGTGAGCTATGAAGCCCAGGCGGCGATTGAACTGGAGGCCTGGGCGACCACCGTCGACCCCCGCGACGCGCGCCGCTACGACGATCTGATCGAGATCACCGGTGATGAGACTTCGCTCATCCTCGACCCCGCGCCGCTGATCGGTGCGATCGTCGACGATGTCCACGCGGGGGTCGACCGGGCACCGATCGCAGCCGGATTCCACGACGCGTTCGGGCGGGCCACGGTCGAGCTCGCCTGCATGGTGGCGACTGCGGAGGGCATCGACACCGTCGCGCTCACCGGTGGTGTGTTCCAGAACGCGCGACTCACCGAAGTTGTCGAGAGCGGCCTGATCGCGCGGGGGTTGAACGTGCTGGTGCACACGCGCGTGCCCGCCAATGACGGCGGGATCAGCATCGGCCAGGCGGCGATCGCCGCTGCGCTCAGCTAGCGCAACTTGCGGTCGCTCGTGTCCTTCGTGCGCTCCTGCAGCGCGCGATGGACACGGACGACCTTGCGCTCGCGCCGTCACACTCCTACTGTTGCCGGAATGTCGCTTTCACCGAGTCCGACTGCGGCCATGGGGTTCTACTTCTACCCGCGCGGTGGCAGCGCGCAGGTGGCGCGCTACCTGTGCCGTGCCATGGCAGGCGGCCGATGGTGCCCGACGCTGTTCGCCGGTTCGCTCGGGACCGCAACCGAGAGCTCGAATGCTGGACGGTTCTTTTCCGGTGTCCGGTGCGAATCCCTCGACTACTCGTCGGCCAGAGATCGGTGGACCAGCGGCGGTGACCCGATGACGGCAGCGATTCCGATGCACGCTTCCTACGAGGACAAGGCGTCCGTGCCGGACCGGGTCTTCCTCGATCTGGACCGTGCAGCGTTCGCGAGCCAGGTCCGCAGCTGGAAGCTGTTCCTGTCCGAGCACACGATTGCGGCACCGAGCGTGGTGCACCTGCACCATTTGACGCCAATGCACGAGGCGGTCCGAACGCTGTGGCCGGCGGTGCCCCTCATCACCCATCTCCACGGCACGGAGCTCAAGATGCTGGCGTCCGTGCGGGGCGGATCCCTCTCGAATCGGACCGCACGGTCCACCGGTGAATGGGTGGAGCGGATGCGACGATGGGCTGCCCGATCGGATCGGATCGTAGTCGTCTCCGGGCAGGATCGTCAGCTCGCCGCCGACCTCCTGCCGATCGCCGCCGCGCGGACCGCGACGATCGCCAACGGGGTGGACACGGAGGTGTTCTCGCCGCGCGTCCGTCAGCCGGCCGAGCGGCTGGCGCAATGGAAGCGTTGGCTCGTCGACGAACCTCGAGGGTGGCTGCCGAATGGTCCCGAAGGATCGATCCGGTACCACGCCGACGATCTCTCGGCGTTCACGTCGCCGGGTGGGCAACCGGTAGCGGTCGTGTTGTTCGCCGGCCGGTTCCTGCGCTTCAAGCGGCTGCAGTTGCTGATCGAGGCGCATCACGCGGTGAGGTCCAACACCGCGCACCGGTCGGTGCTCGTCATCGCCGGTGGGTTTCCTGGAGAATGCGAGGGCGAGCATCCGCACGACACGGTGCGCCGACTCGGCGCCGAGGGTGTCTTCTTCGTCGGATGGCGCGATCACGACGAGCTTGCCGAGATCCTCGCCTGCAGCGATGTCTTTGCCGCCCCCTCGGTGGACGAACCGTTCGGGCTGGTCTACCTCGAAGCGATGGCGGCCGGCGTGCCACCGATCGCGACCAACACGGGTGGGCCGCCGTCGTTCATCAACGTCGATCGGGCCCGCCCGACCGGATGGCTGGTGCCACCCGACGATGTCGCCGCGACAGCGCGGGCGCTCGTGGAGGCAGTGTCGGACCCCGAACTTCGCCGCGAACGGGGCAGACGAGCCGCACGGTTCGTGCGCGAACGCTACTCATGGGCGTCGGCGGCGTCTGCGTTCGCCGAACTCTACGAGGAGGTGGTCGACGGGCCGACACCGGCACGGTCCCGCCGGCTTGCGCCCGCCGTACCGGCCAGGGTCGTCGTACCGGCCAGCGTCGTCGTACCGGCCAGCGTTGTCGCGTAAGAGAGGATCGTGCCGTATCCGTCGTCGGGGAGGACGTGAACGACCAGCCGACCGTCGCGAACTTCCGACCAGAGCGGGTTGTGGGTGCCGACCCGACCGGAGCGGGAGGGGTAGATGGGGAACGGCACCTCGCGCTCCATCACGAGGTCGTCGACGTTCAGCAACCCGATCCCGCCGAGCCAACCCGGCCCGCTGGCCAGGTCGACCTCGGCGACTCCGCCACAGAGGAGGTGACCACTGTCGAGCCATTGGCAGTCCTGATGATCGACGAAGAATGCCGGGTTGACCTGCGCCGACTGCAGTTGGCCGTCCACGCTCCAGCGGTAGAAGCGCCGCGAGCCCCACGACCACCCCACCAGATCACCATCGGTGCCGCACCTGGCAATGGCGCCGATGTGGTCGTCGACGTCGAACGCATGCTCGGGCGCGCCGCCGGGTTCCATCCGGTAGACGGTCGCCGTCGAGTTGGGCACGTATTCGGCGGATGCGATCCATAACGCGCTGCCGTCGAAGTCCATGCCGCCGGGGTGGTACCGCTGCGCGTCGCCGATGGGGATCTGCTCGATGAGGTTCCCGGCCCAATCGGCGGCCATGACGTAGCCCTGTCGGGCCCCGACGTCGACCGTGGAGATCCACCACGTCGAGCCGATCCGGACCATGCCCTGCGGGTGATGCGCATCGAAGGTCAGCGGTCGCTCGTCGATCAGTGCCCAAACGGTTGATCGCGTGATCGAGGCCACCGTGTCCGCGATCGCTGCGCCGGAGCGCGTCTCGTAGTGGAGCATGCGAGCTTCAGTATCGCGGACGCGCATCAACGCGACGGTGATGCCCGACGACACACTGCGGGCCATCAAAGGGACGCGGAGGCGTTGG
>JAYURF010000595.1:0-2936 GCA_043756365.1 Acidimicrobiales bacterium | reverse complement strand
AGGGGTCGCCGAGTGCGTGCGCTGATGCCCGGTACAACCTCGCCGACCACAACGCAACGGTGCACGAATCAGCAGTCGAGCAGTGGGCGCCGACTGCGATCGGTGCCGCCGACAAGACTGCGGGCGCGGCTGTCGACGTGGTGATTGCCGACCCGTCTCGGCAGGGTCTCGGCGCGGTTGCGGCGGGGCAACTGGCGCTCATCGGGGCACCGGTACTGATCCTGGTCAGCTGCGATCCGGTGGCATTGGCGCGTGACACCGTGTTGCTCGATGCCGCTGGCTACGCGCACCGTCGCAGCATGGTGGTCGATCTGTTCCCCCACACCCACCACGTCGAGGCGGTGACTCGATTCGAGCGAGTTAGGTGAGGTTGATTCCGTGGGCAGACTCGACCGATTGACAGCACGCGTCAGAGCCGGGCGATGCGGCGTTCCACTCGGGCGAGGAAGCGCTCGCGTTCGGCAACGGAGCTGCGGTCGATCGTGTAGATCGCCAGCCACGTCGTTCGGCAGCGGTTGGCGCACACCGCGCGTAGTGAACGGGACAGGGCGCGCTTTCCGGTCTCGCCCTCGGCGGCATTGGCCAGCTTCGACGAGCCGTGGCTGGTGACGGCCACGATGGTGCGGACGTTGCGCAGCAACGGTCGGATCCGGTTTGCCCCCTCCGGCAGATCCCACGCCACACCGCGCACCAGCACCCGGTCGAACCAGCCCTTCAGCATCGCTGGCTGGCCCGACCACCACGTCGGGTAGACGAACACCAGCGCATCACACCACGCCAGGTTGTCGGCATACCGGGAGATGTCCGGGCGCCGGTCGGGTTCGGCGCGATGGTCGATCATGTGCGCCTCGCGGTCGGCCCGGTCGAGTTCGGGACGGAACCCGTCGGCATACAGGTCCGACAACCGCACCTCGTGCCCGGCTGCGGCCAGACCTGCGAGCGTCCGTTGGAGAGCAGCGCCAGTCAGCGAATCATGCGTCGGGTGGCAGAACACGACGTACGACCTCATAGCCGGCCCATGCGCTGCTCGACCCGATCGAGGAACTCGGTGCGCTGCTGATCCGTGGTGGTATCCATCGCGTACAGGCCGAGCCATGTGCCGCGGGTCCGCAGACCGGTGCTCATCCGCAGGGCGCGCATGATGGTGCGCCGGCCGTTGTCGTTCACCGCTTTGACGTACGCCCACGGCGAGCCATAGGTGCTGATCCCCACGAGACGGCGAACATGGGTGAGACCCGGACGAACCTTGCCGGCCTCGTCGAACACGAACCCCACGCCGGGCACCATCACCCGCTCAAGCCAGCCCTTCAGGATCGCCGGCATCGTGGCCCACCACGTCGGGTACACGAAAACCAGCATCTCCGCGGCGTCCAGGTCGGCGATGTGGATGCTGACGAGCGGATCGATGACCGGATGATCGCCGTGATAGGCCTCGCGCTCGTCAAGCGACATCGCGGCCCGAAAGCCCTCTGCGTACAGGTCGTGCACGACCACGGCATGCCCGGCCGCCGCCAACCCCGCACATGCTCGCTGGGCGATCGCATGGGAGAACCCGTCGGGGTTCGGGTTGGCGACGATCACCACGGCACGCATCGCTGCGCAAGATAGCCGCGCTGTTCGCCGGGTCCGGTGTGCGGGACCATCGGCCGGGCGCAGGTCGTGGGCCCGGAGCGCGTGCTGGCCCCCGGCCGCGTATCGTGGCGGGGTGAGCTTGGTGGACCGCGATGCCCGAGCGACCGCCACCGTGCGGCTGCCCGTCGGCGGCTACCTGGTGGCATTTGTTTACGTCGGCATGTGCCTCAGCATCGCCGGGCCGGCGCTCGGTCACCTTCGCGAGCGTGCCGGCGTGGGGATTGGGCTGAGTGGGCTGTTGATCGGCGGGCAGGCGCTCGGCTACATCGTTGGTTCGTTGCTCTCGGGCCGCTTCTACGACCATGGTCACGGACACGCGGTGCTGGTGCGTGCTGGGGCCGCGGGGGTGGCCGGACTGGCGGTGCTCGCGCTCACCGAGCAGTTCTGGGTGATGGTGGCCAGCTTCGTGCTGATCGGCTTGGCGGCGGCGATGATGGATGTCGGCGGCAACACCCTCGTCGTGTGGAGCTGCCCTCCCGAGCGGGTCGGGTCGTCGCTCAACGCGCTGCATCTTTGCTTCGGCATCGGAGCGCTGGCCACCCCGTTGGTGGTCGACCGCTCGATCGCTGCAGCCGGCAACTTGACGCTGATGGTCGCGCTTGTCGCCGCGGTGTTGGCGGCGATGATGTGGCGGATCCGTGGTGCGGCGACGCCGACCCGGCGGCCTGCCGGACACCACATGGTCGACACCGCCTCGTCGGTCCGGCCACTGGTGCTGGTGTGCGTGTTCTTCTTCGTGTACGTCGGTGCCGAGGTCACGTTCGCCGGATGGCTGTACACCTATGGCGAGCAGCGTTGGGTTGGCGATCCCGACGCGGCCAGCGTGCTCGTGTCGGTCTTCTGGGCCGGATTCGTGGTTGGGCGGGTGATCGCCGTGTGGTTGGCCCGGCTGATATCGGCCGCCGCGCTGTTGATCGGATCGTGCTCGCTGGCGATGGTGAGCAGCACCGTGCTCGGCGCCGGCGATCGGTCAGCGGTGCTCGTGTGGGTGGCAACGGCGCTCACGGGCCTGTTCCTCGGCCCGCAGTTCGCGACGATGATGGCCTACGGCGACGAGCGGCTGCACCTCACCGGTACCGCCACGTCGCGCCTCGTCGCCGCAGCAGGACTCGGCGGGTTGATCATGCCTGTTGCCACCGGGTGGCTGCTCGAGCGTCGCGGCGCGGGAGCGTTACCGTTCACCGTGGCGGGGGCCTGCGGGGCGTCGCTGGTCGCTGCGGTCGCGGTGATCGCTGCCGGGCGCCGAGGTGTCGAGCCGTTGCGGCCGGGTGCCGTCAGCGTCCCCCGGTGACGTCGATGAACGC
>JAYURF010000594.1:0-2938 GCA_043756365.1 Acidimicrobiales bacterium | reverse complement strand
GATCCGGTGGCCTCGGCCCCGTTGGCCTGCGGGGGCCTGACGGCATTCCGCGCGACCAAGCATGCGCTCGACGCGTTGCGACGCCGCGGTGCCTCGGCTCGAGCGCTTGTCATCGGTGCCGGCGGGCTCGGACAGTTCGGTATCCAGTACCTGCGGCTGATGTCCGATGCCGAGGTGTGCGTCGCCGATCCTTCATCCGGTAAGCAGGCGCGGGCGCTCGAGCTTGGTGCGACCACGGCGACATCGATCGAGGAAGTCGACGGTCGGTTCGATGCAGTGATCGACTTCGTCGGTGCTCAAGTGACGCTGGAAGCTGCCGTGCGTCATGTTCAACGCCGCGGCATCATGATCGCCGTCGGGTTGTATGGGGGCCGCGTCCCGTTCGGCATCGGGGCGGTGCCGCACGAGGCGCAGTTCATGTCGAGCGTGTGGGGCACCGTCGCCGAACTGGGCGAGCTGATCGCCTTTGCCCATCAACATCAGTTGCAGTACACGGTCGAGGTCCTGCCGCTCGACCAGGCCGAAGCAGCTCATCGCCGCCTTCGGGCCGGTGACGTCGCCGGCCGTATCGTCCTCGTACCCACGTGAGGGAGTTGTGATGCCGAGCGAACGTCTCGACGAAATTGTTGCGCTCATCGCCGAGCACCAGATCCACACCGTGGAAGTGGCAATCGTGGACACCTACGGCCACCTGCGCGGCAAGCGGGTTCCCGCACAGCGGTTCATCCACACCGTGGCCGTGAACGGGGCGCACATCGCCGACGCGGTGTACGTCATGGATGTGCAGTGCGAGCTGATCGACAGCCCGTACATCAACATGGCATCCGGTTTTCTGGACATGCATCTCGAGCCAGACCTGCCCACGTTCCGAATCCTGAAGCACCGGCCCGGCTACGCGACGGTGATGTCGATCGGCATCGACAACCACCACCAGCCACACCCGATCGACCCGCGTCACGTGCTCGCCCGCCAGATCGACAGGGTGCGCGGCCTCGGGTACGACCCGGTCGTCGCCACCGAATTGGAGTGCTACATCTGCACGCCTGATTGGGAGCCGGTGCAGGAGGGTGTGCAGTACTCGTCGCTGGTCGACAACCTCGAGCTCGAACGCTGCGTGGCAGAGATGCGCCGTGCCCTCCTCGACCTCGGTATCCCGATCGAGTCGTCGAACCCGGAGTACGGGCCCGGCCAGCTCGAGATCAACTTCTCGGCGGCCGCCCCGATGGTCACCGCGGACAACACCGTGTTGTTCAAAGCAACCGTGCGCGAGATCGCCCGCCGCCACGGGATGCGCGCCACGTTCATGCCCAAGCCGTACGCCGGCCAGTCGGGCAACGGCATGCACGTACACACCAGCTTGTCGCACAACGGAACCAACGTGTTCGGCCGCGGCGACACCCATCTGCTCAACGACGTGATGCGTCACTGGGTGGGCGGCCTTGTTCACCACGCGGCATCGATCAGCCTGCTGGCGATCCCCACCGGCAACGGCTACAAGCGGGTGCGGGCCTACTCGTTCTGCCCGACCCACATCCACTGGGGTGCCGACAACCGCAGCGTGATGTGCCGGTGCACCCTGTATCAGGGCGCGGCCAACCGGGTCGAGTACCGCGCCGCAGGAGCCGACGCGAACCCGTACTTGATCATTGCCGCGCTGCTCGCCGCAGGTGCCGACGGCCTGGAACGCCAACTAGATCCCGGGCCCGAGGCGACCGGAGATCAGTACGCCGATCCGGGCGGGCACACTGCGCTCCCGGCGTCGTTTGCCGACGGCGTCGCTGCGTTCTCCGGTAGCCCGCTTGCCGCGGCGTTGGGTGTCGCGTTCTCGACGAACTTCCTGGCGATGACCGCCAACGAGCTCGCGCTGTACGAGGCGAACGCCGAGGGTGATCCCGATGACGTGACGCCGTGGGAGTTCGCCCGCTACATCGAGTTCAGCTGAGCTGGTGATGTCGATGCGGCCGGCGCACCACGAACCCATGACAGCTGACAGGTTCGGTGAACCGGTGGCTGCCGCCGAGGCGGCCACGGTCGCCGTGTGGGACGCAAGCTTCGGGCAGCTGATCGATTTCTCGGGTGACCCGGTGGGCTCGCTGGCCGCGGTCAACGCCGCCGACGACGCGTTCGTGCTCGGCCCGGTGCTGTGTGCTGCGGCCCGCGTGCTCGGGGGATGGTCGCCGGCGCATCCACTCGTCGTTGCCGATGTGCGAAGGGTCGATGCTCGCGCCGCCACACCACGCGAAATTGGTCACCGTGAAGCCGTTGCCTTGCTGGTGGCTGGGGAGTTCGGGCGCGCCGCGGCCCGCTGGGATCAGGTAGCCACAGTCCACCCTCGCGACCTGTTGGCGATCAGGCTGGCTCACGATCTGTACCTCCACAACGGCGACGCTGATGGCCGGCTCCGGTCGTCGGAGGCAGCGATCCACAGCTGGCAACCGGGCGAGCGTGGCTACGCCGCTGTCGCCGGACAGCTTGCGTTTGCCTACGAGGAACTGGGCCGCTTCATCGACGCCGAGCGTTGGGCCCGGCAGGCGCTCGATGTGGAGCCAGGCGATGCGTGGGCGCGCCACGCGCTGATGCATGTGTTCGAAAGCGAAGGCCGCCACGACGAGGCGCTGGAACTGCTGCACGACACACGTGGCGATTGGCGCCAGCGCACGCTGTTCGCCAACCACCTGTGGTGGCACTACGCCCTGCGGATGCTCGCCAACGGCGAACCAGTGCCGGCGTTCGATGTGCTCGATCACCAGCTCGGTACCGGCTCGGCGTTCGACCTGTGCGACGCCACATCGCTCGTGTGGTGGATGGAACTCGCCGGTCTCGACGTCGCTGACCGCTGGCTGCCGCTCGCCCGGCAGTGGGCAGAGATCCGCGAGCGCCACCACTCGGCGTTCGTCGACGTGCACGCGGCGATGGCCTTTGCCGCGGCCGCCGGTGT
>JAYURF010000593.1:0-2939 GCA_043756365.1 Acidimicrobiales bacterium | reverse complement strand
CGCTCGAGGTGGCCAACATGACCGTGCGCTCATCCGACGGTCGGCTCGTGCTCGACGATGTGAGCTTGCGTATTCACCGCGGCGAGGTCCTTGGTGTGGCCGGGGTCGAGGGCAACGGCCAATCAGAACTGATCGACGCGATCATGGGCATCACGCCGGCGACCGGGAGGTTGGCACTCGCCGGCGACGACATCTCGCACGCTTCGGTCCGCCGTCGACGCGAGCTTGGCCTCGGCTACATCCCCCAGGACCGCCACCTCGAAGGCCTCCTGTTGCCGGCCCCGCTGTGGGAGAACGCCGCGCTCGGCCATCAGACCCAGCGGCCGTTCGGGCGTGGGCCGTGGATCGACCGCGAAGGTGCCCGGAAACGGACCCAGGAGATCCGCGAGGAGTTCGATGTTCGCACACCCAACGTCGACGTCAGCGCGCAGGCGCTGTCCGGCGGGAACCAGCAGAAGCTGATCGTCGGCCGGGAGATGTCGGCCGATCCGATCGTGCTGATTGCCGCCCACCCCACCCGTGGAATCGATGTCGGAGCCCAAGCCACCGTGTGGGACAAGCTGCGCACCGCCCGCGCCAACGGGATGGCCACCCTGTTGATCTCGGCCGACCTCGACGAACTGATCGGGTTGTCCGATTCGATCATCGTGGTGTTCCGCGGCAAGATCACCGCCACGCTTGATCCCGCCACGATCACACCACGCGAACTCGGGGAGTTCATGACCGGATCGAAGCAGACCGAAGGGGCAGCGTGAGATGACACCGCTCAGACGAATCGTGCTCCGCTTCGCCGCACCGGTGACCGCCGTGGTCTTCGCGTTGGTGATGTCGTCGGTCGTGCTGTTGATCTCGGGGAGCAGCCCGACCGACGCCTACGGCGACATGATCAGCCACGCCAGCAAGCTGGAGACGATGATCGACATACTGAACCGGGCGACGCCGTTCTACATCTCTGGCATCGCCGCGGCGATCGGGTTCCGGATGGCACTGTTCAACATCGGCGTCGAGGGCCAGTACCTCCTGGCCGCAGTGTTCGCCGCCCACGTCGGCGGGGTGGTCAGCCTCCCCGCGGTGCTCCACGTGGGCCTCATCTTCGTCGTCGCGATGGCCGTCGGCGCCGCCTACTCCGGCGTAGCCGGAGTGTTGAAGGTGACCCGCGGGATCAACGAGGTGATCTCGACCATCATGCTCAATGCAATCGCCGTGTCCGGGCTCATCGCGTTTCTGGTGAAACGATGGCAGGCCGACGGTGGGCTGGCCAGCGGGTCGGCCACTCGCGTCGGCACCACGCCAATCGATGAGTCCGGTTTGCTACCGACTCTGAACAGCTTCGTCGAGATCTTTACCCGCGACATCCGCAGCAACAAAGAGCTCACCGGGATGCTCGTTGTTGCTGTCGTCGTCGGCATTGCCTACTACGTGGTCATCAACCGCACCAGGTTCGGGTTCGATCTGCGCGCCAGCGGGATCAACCCGTTCGCCGCCCGTGCCGGCGGTGTGCCCCCGAAACGGATGGTGGTGACCGCGATGCTCATCTCCGGGGCGATCGCCGGGCTCGTTGGATTGACCGAGGTGATGCAGGTCGGATCGTTCTCGGCCAACCCGATCCGCGGTCTCGGGTTTACCGGCATCGCCGTGGCACTGCTTGGCCGCAACAGTCCCATCGGGGTCGGGATCGCGGCGTTGGTGTTCGCCTTCCTCGACGTGTCATCCGGCGTGCTGCAGTTCACCGGAGCAGCATCACGAGAGATCGTGGTGATCATCCAGGGAATCATCATCCTCGCCGCCGTGGTGTCGTATGAGATGGTCCGCCGGATCAGCGATCGCGAAGAGACGAAGTCGGCCGCCGCGGCGCTGGTCGGGAGTCCAGCATGAATCCGCTCATGCGCTTGCCAGCATCGGTTCGCTTCCTCGCCTACGCGCTGATCGGCGTGCTGGTCCTGACAACCGTGCAGCACGCATCGGACGCGAGCGGACTCACCTCGATCAGCGCATCGCAATCGATGCTGCGTTGGGCGATGCCGATCCTGCTCGCCGGCCTCGGCGGGCTGTACGCAGAACGCTGCGGCGTGGTCAACATCGGGCTCGAAGGGATGATGATCCTCGGCACCTGGTTCGCCGCCTGGGGTGGGATCAACTATGGGCCGTGGTGGGGCCTGGCCATCGGAATCTTCGGCGGTGCGCTCGGCGGACTGCTGCATGCGGTGGCGACCATCACCTTCGGTGTCGACCACATCATCTCCGGCGTGGCCATCAACGTCCTCGCACCGGGGGTCACCAGGTTCCTCTCGTCGGAGATCTTCGACAAGATCGACGGCGGCTCGATTACTCAGTCACCACGCGTGCCCGGCATCGGCCGGGTGACTGCACCAATCCTTGCGGGCGGATCGTTCTTCGGGTGGGACTCCCCCGACACGCTCGGTCGGATCGGGCGTTGGAACTGGTTCTTCGCATCCGACCTGGCCCGGTTGCTGCGCGGGCTGATGACCGAACTGTCGTTGCTGACCGTCATCGCCGTTGCGCTCGTGCCGTTGTCGGCGTGGCTGCTGTGGCGCACGCGCTTCGGGCTCCGGCTGCGGATCTGTGGCGAACGGCCAGAAGCCGGCGAATCACAGGGCATCGACGTGTACCGCTACAAGTACATCGGCGTGATCATCAGCGGGGCCCTCGCCGGCATGGGCGGTGCGTTCATCGTCAGCCCCGAACTGTCAGGCATCTACCTCGAGGGCCAGACCACCGGGCGCGGGTTCATCGGTCTCGCCGCGCTCATCTTCGGTAACTGGATTCCGATCGGTGTGCTCGGCGGCGCGCTGCTGTTCGGCTACCCGTTCGGCATCGGACTGCGTGACCTCGACGGATCGGCGTCGCGAGCGCTGCTGTTGCTCAACGCCATCGCGCTCGGCTGTGTGGCGGTGTGGGCAGCGCGCGGCAAGCGGACT
>JAYURF010000592.1:0-2944 GCA_043756365.1 Acidimicrobiales bacterium | reverse complement strand
GCATGTCGATCGTCAGCACTCTTCCCACGCCCTACCAGCCGGCCGCGTATCAGGCGACGCTGTTCGGCCTCGAGGACCCGTGGTGCGATCCGGGCTTCGAGGGTCTGGTGCGCACGCAGCTCGACGAGCACAGCTGGGTCGATCTCGTGCCGCGGTGGCTCCACGGCTCTGACATCGTGTTCGGCGAGCTCGTCGCCAGGCTGCGCTGGAACCAGCGCGAAGTCACCATGTACGACCGGCTACTTCCCGAGCCGCGGCTCACCGCGTGGTGGAGCACGGCATCGCCCGCTGCCGAGCCGATCCCGGTGCTCGCCGAGGCGCGGGCTGCGCTGACGGACCACTATGCCAAACCGTTCGATTCGATCGGGTTCAACCTGTACCGCGATGGCCACGACTCGGTCGCATGGCATGCCGACCGGGAGCGGTGGGCGCACGAGGACCCGACCGTCGTCATCGTCAGTACCGGCTCACCGCGACCGTTCCAGTTGCGTCCACGCACCGGGGGCGCGGCGCAGTCGTGGCTGCTCGGCCACGGCGACTTGTTGGTGATGGGTGGCGCGTGTCAGCACGACTGGGTGCACAGCGTGCCGAAGGTCGCCCACGCGGCCGGCCCACGGTTGTCGATCATGTTCCGCCACCATCTCGCCGGTCCCGATCCGACCGGCCCCGATTTGGCCGGTCCCGATTTGGCCGGTCCCGATTTGGCCGGCCCGGATTTGGCCGGACCGGGGTGTCAGAACTTGTAGTTGGTGATGGAACCGTCGGTTCCGATCAGGATCACGGGCTGCTGCGCCCAGGTGGTGGCATCGCCGCCCATGCCGGGGGAGTCGGCGGGCATGCCAGGCAATGCCAACCCGACGGCGTCGGGCCGATCGGCGAGCAGGCTTTCGATTGCCTCGACGGGGACATGCCCTTCGACCACGTAGCCGTCGACCAGTGCGGTGTGGCACGAACCGGCCTCGTCGGGTATGCCCCGGTCGGCGCGGAACGTGGCCCGTTCAGGATCATCGGTGATCTCAACGGTCGCTCCGTGCTTTCGTAGGTACCCGACCCACGATGTGCAGCATCCTCAACCAGGGTCGCGACGGACCTCGACATGAACCCCGGTGAGCGCTGTGTCGCTCGCTTGCAACGTCGTGTCGACGGCAGGGCGGTCCGCCGTCTGGTCGTTGTCCGTGCCCGATCCGGCACATCCGCCTGCCGACATGATGGCGCACGACGCGAGCGCGATCATGACGATGCGGTTGTGGAGGGGCTTCATCTCGGTCCAACGTAACAGTCCCTCCGGCGCTGTCCTCGGCGCCCGTCGGCTGGGCGGGCCGGCTGACCGGCTGGTGGGCTGATCATGCGAAGCTGACAAAGATGTCCAACTCAAACCGCTACGCATTCGTCCCCACATCCGTCGAACTGCCCACCATCGTTGGGGGATCGGGTTGCCACCTGCACACCGCCGACGGCCGGCGGATCCTTGATGGCGCGGCGGGCGCGATTGTCGGCAACATCGGCTGGGGTCGCGCCGAGGTTGCCGATGCTGCGCGCGCGGCGATGGCGGCGGGCGGGTATGTGGTTCCGTTGTGGCCCACTCCGTGGCGGCTCGACCTGCACGACCGGCTGGTTGATCGCTGGCTTCCGGCCGGGTTCGACCACGTCTACTTCACGAGCGGCGGGAGCGAGAGCACCGACTCGGCACTGCGTTTGGCCCGCGCCTATCAGCTCGGCAAGGGTCGCCCCGACCGCTGGAAGGTGATCGGCCGGCACCCCAGCTACCACGGCCTGACCCTCGGGGCGATGGCCGCGGCGAGCCATCTCGCCCGGCAGGCCGGCTATGAGCCCCTGCTCCTGCCGTTCCCGAAGGTGCCGTGGGATGATGTCGATCAGGTGGTGAAGGTGTTCGAGCAGGAGGACCCGGCCACCATCGCCGGTTTCATCGCCGAGCCGATCACCGGCGCGGCCGGTGCGTGCCTCACCGCCAGCGATGAATATTGGAGCGTGGTGACGCAGCTGTGCCACGAGCACGACGTGTTGCTGATCGCCGACGAGGTGATGACCGGCTACGGCCGCACCGGGCTCAACTTCGGGCACCAACACTTCCCGTTCGAACCCGATGTGATCGTCGGCGGCAAGGGCCTCGGTGGCGGCTACGTGGCGCTCGGCGCGGTGGCCACCACGACGGCGATCGCCGAGGTACTGCAGTCGTCCGGGTTCATGTACTTCACGTTCACGGGCAACGACGCGGCGTGCGCGGCCGCGGTCGCGGTGCTCGCCATCATGGAGCGCGAGCATCTGGTCGAACGGTGCCGCACGATGGGCGAGTTGCTCGGTGCCCGCCTGCGTGAGGCGCTCGCCGATCACCCGTTCGTGACCGACATCCGCGGACGCGGCCTGTTCTATGGGATCGAACTCGAGTGCAACCGGGATGCTGTCGTTGCGGCAGCACTGGCTCGCGATCTGTGGGTCTACCCGGCGGGGTCCGGCCCGGTACCGAACGCGGTGATGGTCGCCCCGCCGTTCGTGGTGAGCGACGGCGAGCTCGACCAGATCGTGACCACCTTGCGTGCCGCGATCGATTCGGTGGACCGCCGGTCGGTCGAGCTACCGATTCGGTAGGCCCGGATGACGTTCGCCGAACAGATCACGACCCGTGATCTGAACCTGGCTCATCACGCCACGCTCCATCGTCTTCGGGCCGAGGCCGCGGTGGCATGGGTTCCGGTCGTCGGCGGATGGGTGGTGACGTCTCGCGCCGAGGCGAGCGAGGTGATGCGTGACGCGGCGACGTTCACCGTCGATGATCCCCGGTTCACCACGGCGCAGGTGATCGGGCCGAGCATGCTGTCACTCGACGGCGACGAGCACACCCGCCACCGGTCGCCGTTTGCCGCTGCCTACCGACCGGGCGAGATCACCAGGCGATGTGCCGTTGCCGCCACCGCGATCGCCACGC
>JAYURF010000591.1:0-8229 GCA_043756365.1 Acidimicrobiales bacterium | reverse complement strand
ACTGCCGCACGTCACACTCACCGTTCGCTCCGGTGCCGACCACGACCTGCCCCTGACCAATCCGAGAGACGCTGTCACTGCGATCACCCGAGCCGCAGCGCGCGTGCTCGGTCGCTTCCGCGCTGCGGGCGAACCGAAGCCAGGTTCCGTAGCCGATACCGATGATGACACGCCTTGTTGAGAACACGATTGTGGGCATGAGCTGTAGCGCCCGCGACGCGCCCTTTCCGCAGGAGGACCGATGATCAGGACAAAGACCGTCCACGACCACCACGATGCTGGCGGTGCCAACGCAGTGACCACCGTGCTGCACGTCGGCAACCTACATTGGGGGTCCGAGAAGGCTGTGGTTGAGTCGTTCCTCCAACGACTCCCCGGTGTGCTGAGGGTCGAGGCCAACCCTGTGGCCCAGACAGCGACCGTCACGTACGACCCGAGTGCGACATCAGTAGCTGATCTTCAGCGGTGGATCGAGGACTGTGGATATCACTGCGCCGGTCAGTCCGTGCCCGGTCACGTGTGCATGCCGATGCAGGAGCCCGGTCAGGAAGCGAAGCCCGGATCGGGCGACGCCCATGCACCCGAGCCTGCCGAACACCCGGCCGGCCACGGCGAGTCGTCCGCGGCGCGGTCGCCGCACGACGCGATGGGCCATGGTGGGCACGCGGGTATGTCCATGGCGTCGATGGTCGCCGACATGCGCCGACGCTTTCTGGTCGCCGCTGTGCTGTCGATTCCGATCCTGTTGTGGTCACCGATCGGCCGCGATGTTCTCAAGTTCGATGTGAGCGCACCGTTCGGCCTCCGCGACGACGTCTTCCAGCTGATCTTGAGCATCCCGGTCGTGTTCTGGGCGGGTTGGATCTTCTTCGATGGTGCAGCGCGGGCGCTGCGGGCGCGCACACTGGACATGATGGTCCTGGTCGCGGTCGCCGTCGCCGCCGGCTGGTTGTACTCGCTCGTGGTGACTCTTACCGGCGGCGGCGAGGTCTTCTACGAGGCAGCCTCGGTGTTGGCGACATTCGTCCTGCTCGGCCACTGGTTCGAGATGCGGGCCCGCGGCGGGGCGAACGAGGCGATCCGAGCGCTCATCGATCTCGCACCACCCATGGCCACCGTTCTGCGCAACGGCAAAGAGGTCGAGATACCCACCGCAGAGGTCGCTGTCGGCGATCTCTTGTTGATCCGCCCGGGCGCGAAGGTGGCCGTCGACGCGACAGTCGAGGAAGGTGACAGCGATCTCGACGAGTCGATGGTGACTGGTGAGAGTCTCCCCGTCCACAAGACGTCCGGCGACCAGGTCATCGGTGCAACTCTCAACACAACCGGCACACTTCGCGTCCGCGCCACCAAGGTCGGCGCGGACACGGCATTGGCCCAGATCGTGAAGTTGGTCCAGGAGGCACAGAACTCCAAGGCCCCCGGCCAACGTCTGGCCGATCGGGCTGCGTTCTGGCTTGTGTTCGTCGCCCTGCTCGGCGGCGCTGCCACGTTCGCGGTGTGGTACCTGCTGGCCGACCGTTCGGTCGGAGAAGCGATGCTGTTCGCGATCACTGTGGTCGTCATCACCTGCCCCGACGCCCTGGGCTTGGCGACGCCAACGGCGATCATGGTCGGCACCGGACTCGGCGCGCAGCGGGGAGTGTTGTTCAAGAACGCGATGGCACTGGAGACGGCGGCACGGATCGACACCGTCGTAATGGACAAAACCGGCACGCTGACCAAAGGCGAGCCGGAGGTCACCGACATCGTCACCGACGGCATCGACGAAGCCGAGATGCTCGCGCTCGTCGCAGCAGTCGAACGAGAGTCCGAGCACCCGCTCGCGCGTGCGGTCGTGCTCGCTGCAGAGTCGCGAGGCGCCGCTGCAATGCCCGCCGAGGACTTCGCCAGCGTCCCCGGCCACGGAGCGATCGCCACCGTCGACGGACGGCTGGTTGCGGTCGGCAACCGTCGTCTGATGGAACGCGAAAAGGTCGACCTCGGTCCGCTCGCCGATCGCCGCCAGCAACTCGCCGAGAACGGTCGCACCGCGGTCGTTGTGGCCGTCGACGGGCGAGCCGTCGGCCTGATCGCGATGGCCGACGCGCCACGTGACACGGCCGCAGCGGCGGTCGCGGCACTGCGAGCGCTCGACATCGAAGTGGTGATGCTCACCGGCGACAACGAAGCAACCGCCAAACGAATCGCCGGGCTCCTCGGCGTCGACACCGTGATCGCCGAAGTCTTGCCCGGTGACAAGTCGGCCAAGATCGCCGAACTACAAGCACAGGGCCGCAAGGTCGCCATGGTCGGCGACGGGGTCAACGACGCCCCCGCCCTCGCACAAGCCGACATCGGGATCGCGATCGGTGCCGGCACCGACGTCGCCATCGAGACAGCCGATCTCGTCTTGATGCGATCCGACCCCCTCGATGTCCCGGTCGCGCTACAGATCGGACGCGGAACGTTGCGCAAGATGCGCCAGAACCTCGGATGGGCCGTCGGTTACAACGTTCTCGCGCTCCCAATCGCCGCAGGCGTGTTCGAGCCTGCGTTCGGGCTGGTGTTGCGCCCCGAGATCGCCGCCCTATCGATGTCCGGCTCCAGCATCATCGTCGCTGTCAACGCCGTGATGCTCAAACGAATCAAACTCCCTGTAGCGCCACCGACCCACGTGTCCTCGGTCGCGACCTCGTCCTCTTTCGCGACGACCTCACACGTCGAAACGGGTCCTGCTCTTTGAGTGTGGGCGGACATCACCGTGAAGGCGAACTCCGCTTCATCGCAGCTGGCCCCAACCAGATGGGCGCTGCCGTGGTCGAGACACCAACTGGGTCGATGCCGGCCTCTTCGGCAGCTTCCCGAAGGGCCGCTGGCCGATGCCATCGGTCCCGTCGGTCGTCAGCCTTGGAGGAGCGCTTGCATCTCGGTGATCTCGGCCTGTTGGGCGGTGATGATCTGGTCGGCGAGGCCGAGCACGTCGGCGTTCGAGCCGTTGGCCTTGACCGTCTGGGACTGGCCGACTGCACCCTCGTGGTGGGCGATCATCATCGCGAGCCACATCTGATCGAACCCGGTGCCGGTCATCGCTGCCATCGCGTCCATCTGGTCTGCGGTCATCATGCCGTCCATCGATGACATGTCGTGGCCCTCCGTGGCGTCCATCGCGACAGGCTCGCCCGCGGCGGTCAGCCAGCCGGTCATGAGTTCGACTTCGGGGTCCTGAGCGCCTTTGATCCTGGTCGCAAGGTCGATGACTGCGGGACTGGCGCCGATGTTGGGATCGAGGGCGATCTCGGCCATCTCGATCGCCTGCTCGTGGTGGGCGATCATTCCTTGTGCGAACTCGATGTCAGCGGCGTTGAGCGCAACTGACACAGCCGAGTCGCGAGGGGGTGCGGCGGCAGTAGTGGTGTCGGCCGACGACGAGTCACCGGAGCCGCATGCGGCGAGGGTGACGACGAGTGCGAGGACGATGGTGGGTGCAACAAAACTGCGGATCTTCATGTGGGCCTTTCGGGATTGACTACTACAGAATGTAGTATATCTGGGAGTTGGTGCCTGTTGACGCAGCGGCACCGGGCCGGCTGGAGGCGGGCGGTGAGACGACCATGGCTGCGGTGATGGCGACGATCACGAGGCCGATCGCGAATTCGGCGAGCACCGCCTGGCGTAGGGTGCCGATGTGGTGGGAGAGGCTGGCTGAGTCGTCGAGTCGGCGGTCGACTCGTTGCCGGTTGGCGTTGGCGATGCCGAGCATCGCGGCGAGTACGACGACCTTGGCGGCGAGGTAGCGGCCGTGGTTGACGTCGAGCAGATCGGTCGGGTTGCCCACAAGGCGGACGGTCTGGACGAGCCCGGTGACGACGAGCACGGCGACGCTGGTCGCCGCCATTCTGGAAAAGCGGCGGACGGCGGGCACCAGCACATCGACCTTCGTCTTGGGGATGACAATCCAGCCGGTGATGGCCAGTCCAGCGATCCAGGCCGCTGCGGCGGCGTGGTGAGCGACATCGGTGACCACACCGATCTCCGGCCATCGCATCGATCGTGAGTGCCCGGCGAACGCCCACGTGGCGAGCAGTCCGAGCGCGGGGATCGAGACAGCGGTCCAGTACACGTCTGCTTGCACGATGCGGGACTGGAACAGAACCAGCCACATCGACAGCGCAAGGGCGATGCGGACCGCGAATGCCATTCCGGCGTCGGTGGTGGTGGCGGCGTCGATCGACCCGATCGACGCCCACGGTGCCTCGCCGCTGACATCGGAAGCGACCACGAGCAGTTGCAAGAACGCCAGGGTGGCGGTAGCGAGCAGCGCACGGCTGAGGATGCGCCGCAGCATCGGATGAGTGCCGGCGCCGGACCAGACGTACGCAGCAGTGAGCAGGATCCCGACGATCGCCATGATCGCCAGGTAGGAGGTGTAGCGCAGCACCCATCGCATGAACGTGGGCGTCGAGTACGTGCCGTCGCCCTGATCGACCGAGGTTTCCTCGATGCTGGCTGGGATCGTGATCGTCTCAGTCGTTGCAACGTCTGCAGGCATCGTTGTCGCGGTGACTGCGACCGTGGTCGGGGTTGGTGCCGTGAGCGTGAAGTCGACACGGCCAGTGATCGGGTGACCATCAGGCCCGACGAGTCGCCATCGCAGCGAAACGGCGCCGGGCTGCAGCGGCGGCAGTGGGGTGACGACCTCGGTGTTTCCGGCAGCGCTGTGGGTTGATCCGCTCAGTTCGCTGCGGGCGCCGGTGGCGTCGATCATTGTGACGGTCATCGTCTCCAATGGCACCGCGTTGTCGAAGACCCACGTGATCTGGGTCGGCGCCACGGTGAGCGCAGTGCCGTCGGCAGGGTCGCTTGACAGCAGCGTGTTGTGCGCCCAGGCCGTGCCGGGGGGCAGGGCGAGCGCAGCCGAGATGGCCATTGAGATGGCGAGGGTGGCCAGGGCGAGACGGCGGAGGAGTGTTCGAGGCATAGTCTGTCGGGTGAGGCAGCGCCCCGACATCAGAGCAACTACACGATGTAGGAGTGTATTCGAAGTCGTTCGCGAACGGGCGGCACCCGGGACATTCAGGTTGCTCGGACAACACCGAGTACTCCGGCTCGTCGAGGCGCGCCCCACCATTTGGAACGGTTACTCATTGCGCTCTGCCCGCACTGACAAATTGATTCCTGTCGCGTTGCCGGTTGTCATCCGACCTGACTACTACGTAATGTAGTAACTATGTGGACGCGGAGACAGTTCGTCTCGATCGGTGCAGTTGCCGGGCTCGGCGCCCTCGCCGGGTGCGCGCGTGGGGAGCGTTCAACCTCGACGGGGTCAGCGCCGACGCTGGCGCCCTCTCTCGACGGCCGCGCGGCTGACGTCACTGCGCGCTACACAGCGGCGCCGATGCCATGGTCGATCGCCGGCAACGAGGTTATGACGTGGGGTTACAACGCGCAGCTCCCAGGCACAACGTTGCGTGCGACCGCCGGGGATCTCGTTGAGGTGACCATCGACAACCAACTCCCCGAAGCGACATCGATCCACTGGCATGGGCTCGCCATCACGAACATGATGGACGGTGTCCCCGGTGTAACCCAGCCTGATATCAAACCCGGGGCGCAGTTCACGTACCGGTTTGTCGTTCCCGATCCAGGCACCTACTGGTTCCACCCACACCACGGGCTCCAACTCGAACGGGGGCTTTACGCGCCCTTGATCATCGATGATCCATCCGAGCACGTCGTGTCAGACGTCGAGTACGTGATTGTGCTCGACGACTGGTTGGACGGTACCGGCACGACCCCGCACGACGAGTACGAACGGATTGGTGCGGCTGGGATGGAGATGGGCGGGATGTCCGGCACGGACCACAGCACCATGGAGATGGCCACCTCTCCGCTGCTCGGCGGCGACGCCGGAGATGCCCGGCACCCGTACCACCTGATCAACGGTCGACCGCTGGACGACCCCGCAACACTCGATCCGCTCCCGCGGGCCGGCGACCGGGTGCGCCTGCGTTTCATCAACGCCTCAGCCGACACCGCGTACCGTGTCGCCGTGGGCGGCCACCGCCTCACGGTGACGCATACCGACGGGTACCCGATCGAGCCGATCGACGTCGACGCGTTCTTGATCGGGATGGGCGAACGCTATGACGTCACCTTCGTCGTCGAATCCGGAGCTTGGCCGATCGTGGCCATCGCCGAAGGCAAGGACCAACGCGCCGGAGCGATCGTGCGCACCTCTGACACCAACGCGGGGAGCACCGTCCGGTTCGACGCGGCTGAACTCGACGGCAGTTGGTTGCGCTACGCCGATCTCGCGGCCCACGAACGCGCCCGCCTCGACCCGCCCGATGATCTCGTCGAAATCGGTGTCGCCCTGACTGGCGGAATGATGATGACCGACTGGGGCATCGACGGCAACAAATATGGCGACCATGTCCCGATCGACCTTGAGGAGGGCAGGTGGTATTCGCTCAGCATCGCCAACGAAACCAACATGTGGCACCCGATCCACATCCACGGCCACACACCGCAGCTCGGGCGTAGGCCAGGCGGCGTGCGCAAGGACACCATCAACATCCTTCCCGGCGTAACGACCGAGCTCGTCTTTCAGGCCGACAACCCCGGTCAGTGGATGCTCCACTGCCACAACGCCTATCACCTCGAGGCGGGCATGGCCACGCTGCTGAGCTACAGGGGCGACAACTAGTGGTGCCGCGCATTAGTTGGTTGAACGTGGGTCATGCTGGGCGGGTGGCGTCGTAGACCCATTTGAATGGGCTGACGGTGTTGTTGCGGTGTTCGATGAAGTTGAGCATCTTGGTGACGAGGTCGTCGCGTGATGCGAAGTCGCCGCGGCGTAGCACTTTGCGGGTGAGGATCGAAAAGAACGCTTCGACCTGGTTGAGCCAACTGGCGTGAACCGGGGTGTGATGGATGACGAAGCGGGGATGCTCGCTCAGCCACTTCTTCGTCGCTTTCGAGCGGTGCGAGCTGCCGTTGTCCAACACGACATGAATGTCCAGGGTCGCATCGATCGACGACTCGATCTGTTCCAAGAACCCCACGAAGTGCGCTGAGTCGTTGCGGGACACGTCGGTCGCGGTGACCTTGCCGGTGGCCACGTCCATCGCCGCGATCAACGACGCGGTGCCGTGACGGCGATACTCGAACTCGCGTCGCTCTGGCTGGCCGGGCTTCACCGGTTGGCCAGGATGTTTACGGGATTTTGCTTGGATCCCGGTCTTTTCGTCGATCGACAACACCACCGCGTTCACCGGCGGGTTCAGATAGACGCCACACACGTCAGCGGCACGTTCCCAGAACTCCGGGGTGTCACGCCTCGTCAACCAGCCCTGCACCAGATGAGGTTTGAGATCACCAGCGGCCAAGATCCGACCGATCTGCGACGCCGAGATCGGGATCGCCGCCGCCTTCATCTCCGCCGCCAACTCCGAATGCGACCACTGCGCATCGACCATCGGGTGTTCCTCGGTGACCTTAGCCATCAACACCAACCGCTCGACCGGGCCGTACACCAACGGCCGACCCGACCGAAGGGCATCCACCAAACCATCGAGACCGTGATCACGGAACTGGCATCGCCACTTGCACACCGACTGCGTCGACAAACCGACCCGCGGGCCGATCTGGATCCCAGGCACACCATCAGCAGCAAGCAACACCACCCGCGCCCGTTGCCGATCACGATGAGCCGTTGTCTGCGCCCGGACCCGCCGCTCCAACTCGACGCGTTCGTCGACACTCAACACCAACGGTTCCACAGTCCACATCTTGACCCTCCCAAGCCGACGATGCAGACAACACAACCACATTCAAGGAACTAATGCGGGGATGCACTAGTCGGCATCGAGGCGAAAGGCTCTGCCACAGTCAGCGCCGCCGACGCACGACACATGGCAGCGCTGAGAGACCGGATCGGCGACTCGTTCGTGCACGGTGTCGTCGTCTATCTCGGCCAACGAGTACTCAGTCTCGGGCCTCGCCTGACCGCCGTGCCAGTGGCAGCGTTGTGGTCCTGACGACCCACGCGAGGCGACGCGACCGTGCGACTGCCATCCGACGAGTTGGGCGGCGACGTTTTCTCCGCCGCTACGCTCGTGCATCGTGACCGGCAATCTGTGCGTCCTCGGTGACTTCGCGTGGGACGTTCTCATCCGCACCAACAGCGAGCTGCTGCGTGGGGGTGACACCTTCGGCGAGGTGATGTTGACCCCCGGCGGCAGCGCA
>JAYURF010000590.1:0-8243 GCA_043756365.1 Acidimicrobiales bacterium | reverse complement strand
TGCGGCGTCGTTCGTGACGGCGGAGGCGGCATCGGCTATCGCTGACACGGACGTGTTCGTGGTAATCGACAAGGGTGCGGAGAAGGCCGACCTCGTCGCAGTTCGGCGCGAGATCTTGAATCGATTCGCTCGTTCGAAGTCGTTCCGTGTGGTGGTTGTCAAGGACGGGCGGCGGGACAACCGCCTGCCGTACGGCGAGGCTGTCGCTCGGTGGCACGCTGGGCGTGTCGCCGAGTTCGAGCGGGTCCTGGCCGACGAAGTCGAGGACGGCGAGGTTTCGGGGATCCTGGTGTGGGGAGATCCGTCGCTGTATGACAGCACGTTGCGGATCATCGATCAGGTCAACGATCGCGGTCGTGTGTGCGTTGATCACACCGTGCTGCCCGGAATCAGCAGTGTCCAGGTGTTGACTGCCCGTCACCGGATCCCGCTGAACCGGATCGGCGGCTCGGTGTTGGTCACGACAGGGCGCCGGCTGCGCGAGGGTTTGCCCGATGGCGTCGACGACGTGGCGGTGATGCTGGATGCCGACACGACCTTCACCACTTTGGTCGGACACGGCTTCGAGATCTTCTGGGGTGCCTACCTGGGCGGCCCGGACGAGTTGCTCATCTCGGGATTATTGGACGATGTCGCTACCGAGATCGTGCGTGTCCGTGCCGAGGCCCGAGCTGCGAAGGGCTGGATGTTCGACACCTACTTGTTGCGTCGAGTGAGTACCTGAACCAGGGCCGAGGCAGCGATCAGGAGCGCGGCAGTCATCGCCGTTGCGTGTCGGCGGAGGTGCACTGTGCTTCGTTGGTGGCACGGTTGGGGCCGTCGGAGCAGGGAGCGCTACTCGGTAGACGTCGGTCAGCCCGAACGTGGAGCAGTCTCGGACGAGTATGCCGTGACCCGCGAGCGCTGTGCGCAGGTCCGGGCCCTCGACGAGGATCCAGTTCGAGTCGGTGGTGGTGACGTGGAAGCCGAGTGCGGCGAGTGATGTCGCGAACTGGTCACGCAGGGCCGCGATCTGAGCTGGCCAGCCGGACAAGTCGGTGGTGTCGAGCGGTTCGAGGAGGGCAGCGAGCGCGAGCCCGTTGACGGCCCTTTGCGACTGACGGTGGCGGATGTCGCGGGCGTCGTCGCCGCCGTGGGTGCCGACGGTGGGTCGTTCGGTGGTGGGTCACGGGCGGGGAAGGCTGCGCAGGTCGAGTCCGGCGACAGCACCGATGACGATGGTTGTGGGGGCGGCGAGTTCGGCGTGGCCGACGTCGGCGAGGGTGGTGCGCGCAACGTGCTGCTGGTCGGTGCACCCCCAGCGGATCGCTGCGACGGGCGTGTCGGGGTGGAGCCCGCCGATCATGAGGCGCTTGGCGATGATCGCGATCCTGCCGACTCCCATCAGGATGACGAGGGTGGCTCCGGTGGAGGCGTGGGCCTCCCAGTCGACGGTCGATGTGCCGCTGGGATCTTCGTGTCCGGTGATGACGGTGAACGCAAGCGCCTGGTTGCGCATCGTCACCGGAACTCCGGCAGCCATGGGCGCGGCGATGGCGGACGTGATGCCGGGAACGACCTCGAACGCGACGCCGGCGGCCAGGAGTTCCTGGGCCTCCTCCCCGCCACGACCGAACACGTAGGGGTCACCACCTTTGAGTCGCACGACGCAGGCACCGGTGCGGCCGTGCTCGACGAGCAGCCGATTGATCCCGTGCTGGGGCATGGTCGTGTGGCCGGCCGACTTGCCGACGTCGATGCGCAATGCTCTGGCCGGTGCGAGGTCGAGGATTGTCGACGTCGTGAGCCGGTCGTGGACCAGCACGTCGGCGCCGGAGATGATGCGGGCGGCGCGCACGGTGAGTAGGTCAGGGTCCCCGGGGCCGGCGCCGACGAGGTGGACGGTCATCGACGCGCTCCGCTGTGGCGGCGCTGGGCGACGGCGACGGTGGCGTGGGCGGAGCGTTCGACTTGCCCGATCAACGCGGCATCTTCGCTGCCGGTAGCGAGCAGCGCGGCCGTTTCGGCGACGCGTGCTTGCAGTCCGATGGGGCGATCGCATGGTGCGGAGGCGGCGAGGAGTCGCTCGTCGGTCATGCCGTCGACAGGGACGCCGAGATCGAGACGATGGTCGTCCACGAAGCGGTCGCGGGTTGCCACGACGCAGACGTTGGCGAGGTCGAGTTGGCGGTGGCTGAGTGCGTGGTGCACGAGCGTGCGTACCTCTTCGGCGGTCGCTTTCGAGGACAGGCCGATCCCGAGCACGACGCTCGAGGTGCTGGTGGTGGCGGCCGGCGTCATCGGCGTCCCCAGCAGACGAAGGTTGGGTTGGTCGGTTCGAGTCGCATGCCGACGCCGCCGATCGGCACTGCACGATTGATATGGATCTGGACCATCGATCCAAGCAACTGCATCGCTGTGACTGCGCGGTCGAGCACGACGAAGGTGGCGACGAGGACTCCTCCCGGTCGGAGCCGCTGCCAGCACTCGTCGACGACGTCGAGCCCTCCGCCTCCGACGAACACACGGTCGGGTGTCGGGAGGTCGGTGAGGGCGGCAGAGGCGGCGCCGACGATGACGTCGACGTTGGCGGCGACGCCAGCCTGCCGAGCGTTGGCCGCGATGTTCGGGGCGTCGGTCGCATCGCGCTCCACGGCATAGACGCGCAGCCCGGGCGCGATGGTGGCGGCCTCGATGCCGACGGATCCGCTGCCGGCGCCGACATCCCAGAGCACACCGGCGCGTGGTAGTTCGAGTTTTCCGAGTACCACGGACCGCACCTCGGATTTGGTGATCATCCCGGCTCTGTGGACGAAGCTGGTTTCGGGGTTCCCCCACGACAGTGTCGGAGCGTCAGATCCGACGTTGGGAGTGATGAGCAACACCACCGACATCGGGTCGAACTGCCCGGCTGCGAGCCCGTCGAGGTCGGTCCGCACGATGTGCTCGTCGGATTCCCCGAGACGGCTGGCGACGACCACCTGCCGTGGCCCGCAGCCTCCTGCGAGCAGTTCCTTGCCGAGCACCTGGGGCGGGTTGGCGGGCGCGGTTAGCACGGCGATCTTCGATGAGCGGACAGCACGGTCTACGGCCTCGGCGAGCGGCCGGCCGTGGGCCGATACAACATCGGCGTCGTCCCAGGTCATCCCAGCAGACGCCCACGCGAGCGATACCGACGACGGTGCGGGCAGAACGTGGAGCGAGCGCGGTGTGAAGCGTTCGGCGAGCAGTCGGGTGATGCCGAAGAACCCGGGGTCGCCGGACGACAGCACGCACACCCGCCGTCCTGCGCTGCGGTGGTTGGCGATGCGCTCGATCAATGCTGGCAGCGGGCCGACGAGCTCGATCCGTTCCCCCGCGGACGACCACGTGCGATCGGTGTCGAACCAGGCCAGATGGCGGGGCGCGCCGACGAGGACGTCGGCGGTGTCGACCGCAATGTGGGCTGCGCGGCCGAACACCTCTCCTCCGACCACGCCGACCACGGAGATCGCGCACTGGTGCACCGCGGACTCATCCATGTGATGCTCCGCTCGTGGCGGCGTGGTTGTCGTCCGCTGCAGTGCGGAACCGGGTGGTGTAGGCCGGCGCATAGACATGGCTGCGCTGGTCGGTGGCACCAGCGAGTGCAGGGCCGATCAGGAAGACCGTTGTGGCGTCGTATCCCGCGGCGTGCACGTCGTCGGCCATGGTGCCGATGGTCGTGCGTAGGAGCTGCTCGTCGGGCCAACTGACGTGCCATCCCACGACCACCGGGGTGTTCGGCGTGTACGCCGTGCCGTTGGCCAGGAGCCGTTCGGCGAGGTCGTCGACGTGGGAGACGGAGAGGAACACGACCATCGTCGCACCCGTCGCGGCGTAGGCCTCGATGGTTTCGCTCTCAGGCATCGATGCCCGGGTCCCAGCCGCCAGCCGGGTGAGGACGACGGACTGGGCGACGCCCGGGATCGTCAGCTCGCAACCGGCGAGCGCGGCAGCGGCGTTCATCGAGGAGACACCGGGAACGACTTCGTAGGGATGATCGTGCTGCTGGCACCATGCGATCTGCTCACCGATCGCGCTGTAGATCGTCGGGTCCCCCGAATGCAGTCGCACGATCACTGCGTCCGGGTGCGCTGCATAGACCGCGCAGACCTCGTCGAACGTCATCGTCTTGGAGTCGTAAAGGGTTGCGTCGCTGCGGCAGTGCTCGAGCAGCGCCGCGGGTACGAGCGACGCAGCCCAGATCACGATGTCGGCGGCAGCGAGGCGTTGGGCGCCGCGCAGGGTGATCAGGTCGGGTGCACCGGGGCCGGCGCCGACGAAGGAGATCATGCCGGGACCCTGACAGCGTTGTCGGCGTCGGACGAGGTGGCCACTGCACGCCGTGCCGGGAAGACAACTGTGGCCAGATAGGAGATGGGGCCGTCGGGGGTGTCGGCGAGCGGGAGCAGCCGTTGGCCCGGGAGCCCACTGAGCTCGGCGACGATGGCGTCGTGACGGTCGGCCTTCATTGCAGCAGCTTTGACCGTGGTCGACTCGGTGGAGGCCTTGTAGAGCACGACCGAGTCGCTGCCGGACTTGAGATGGCGGCGCAAAGCACCGGCATCGTCGACCACGACCATCGCCGCGCCGGCCCGCCCCAGAGCCGCACCGGCAGCGGCGGCAGCGGCCTGGTACGAGGTGATACCCGGCTCGGCGGCGACGCACAACGACGGTCGCACTTCGCGAACGCGAGCTGCCAGATCAGGAAACACAGTCCACTGTGTGGGGTCGCCGATCACGGCAACCGCTACGAGCTCGTCTGCGTCGACTGCAGCGAGGACCGCGTCGGCCACCTGATGCAGCGACGCCAGCCGTGCATCGGCATCACCGCTGATCGAGAACGGCACGCGTTGCACTCGGGCCGTCGGGGCGACTGAGCGCACCACCATCTCGGCTCGCCCGACCGAACGAACATCGGTGCTGAGCACCAGGACACGGTCGGCGCCGACGAGGACGCATCGAGCCCGCTCGGTGATCAGCCCTGGGTCGCCTGGACCGACACCGACACCGATCATCGCGGGCCGCGGGTGGTGAGCTGCGGACGCGGCCGCAGGCGCCACGGGGCTGTCGCTGACGGCCAACAGTCGCTCGATCGCCTGCCGAATGAGGACTGCTTCGGAGCGACCGGTGCGGACTGCCAGACTGGCGAGGTCTCGCTTGAGCTCGTCTGGCAGATAGATCGACGACTTGTGCACGGTGCGACCCTAGCTCAGGTAGGGCAGACGTAGGGCAGCGCAGGTGGAGACGAACGCCTCAGTGACATCGGGTCGTGTAGCGAGGTGGGTGTGCAGGTAGGAGGCAACCATCCGTTCGTTGCCGAAGCCACCGTTGCCGGTGCCGTGGCGCCCGACCAATGCGAACAGATTCCCATCTGGGTCGGTGGTCGAGTAGTGGAATTCGTGCCCGCGCAACGACAGGCCGGGCGGGCCGAGCGGTGTCGTCGTCGTGCTGGTGGCGGTGCGGTAGCCGAGGGTGAGGCTTGCAGACATGGTTGATCGCGCCGGGATGACCCCTGCCATGGCACTGCCGTCGAGGCTCTCGCACAGCCACAGCAACCCGCCGCACTCGGCCCACGTCACCAACCCGGCTGCGACACGCTTGCGCACGTCGGCCAACAATGGTGCGTTGGCGCTCAGCTGCGACGCGTAGACCTCGGGGAATCCGCCACCTGCGACCAGGCCGCACACGTCGGGGGGAAGCGCGCTGTCCGTGCATGGGTCGAAGGGCACGAGCTCGGCACCGGCGGCCGCAAGCGCTTCGAGGTTGTCCGGGTAGGTGAAGCTGAACGCCGGGCCGGCCGCCACAGCGATCCGTACCGGACCGCCGGCCACGAGCGACGGCATCGCAAGATCCGCAACGTTGCGCCGTGGCGCCGATGATGCCAACCGGGCGATCGCGGCGAGATCGCAGCGCATCGCGATCAGCTCGGCGAGCACATCGATCGACGCGGCGACCTCGCCACCTCGTTCGGCCACGGGAACGAGGCCGAGGTGCCGGTCGCGCCACACGAGCCGGTCGTCTCGCATCAGCACTCCGAGCACCGCAACACCCGACGGAGCGAGCGCGTCTCGAAGGAGCTTCTCGTGGCCGGGGCTACCGACTCGGTTGAGGATCACGCCTGCGACGCGAACTCGCGGGTCGTGGGTGGCGAATCCGTGGGCGAGCGCTGCCACCGACTGGCTCATCGACGCCGCGTCGATCACCAGGATCACGGGCGCATCCAGTTCGCAGGCGACATCCGCCGTGGATGACGGGGTTCCGTCGCCAGCCCCGTCGAACAGACCCATGACGCCTTCGATCACGAGCAGATCGACACCGGCCCCCGCTTTCGCGGCGAGAGGTGCCACGGCATCGGCGCCGCTCATCCACATGTCCAAGTTTCGCGAGGGGCGGCCGACGGCGATCGAGTGGTAGCCGGGGTCGATGAAGTCGGGACCTACCTTGGCGGCACCGACACGGTGCCCCGCTCGGCGGAGCGCAGCCATCAGCCCAGTGGCCACGGTCGTCTTGCCGACGCCGGAGTGGGTACCTGCGATGACCACCCGAGCGGGCAGCGACGACACAGTCGAGTGGCCCACGATCAGTATTCGATACCTTTTCGGGCAGTGATGCCCTGGTCCATCGCGTGTTTTACCTTCGTCATCTCGGTGACGGTGTCGGCGATCTCGACCAGTTCCGGGGCGGCATACCGGCCGGTCATCACCACGTTGGTCCGCGTGGGCCGAGCGGCGATGACGGCGACGAGGTCTTCGACCGGCATCCACCCGTACTTCACGATGTAGGTGGCCTCGTCGAGGATGACCATGTCGTAATCGCCACTGGAGATCTTCTCGGCGGCGACTTCCCACGCATGGCGGCCCTTGGCGGCGGTCTCGTCGAGATCGGTCGACTCCCAGGTGAACCCGTCGCCGAGTGTGAACCATTCGATGCCGAGGTGCTCAGCGAGCTTGCGCTCACCGACCTTCCACTTCTCGCTCTTCATGAATTGCACGACGCACACCGTCCACCCGCGCGCCCAGCTGCGGGCCATGACACCCATCGCCGCAGAGGTCTTGCCTTTGCCGGTACCGGTGTTGATCAGAAAGCGGGACGCCTGGGCCATCGGGCGAGCGTACCAACGAGTCAGTCACGTAGGGCACGATGCCCTACGTGGCTGCTAGGTTTGCTGGCGTGACGACGTCTGAGCCTGCGATCGAGCCGTTGATCGGTCGCGGTCCCACCCGCGGCTGGTGTCCGGGGGTGCTCGAGCCGATGGAGACCGGCGACGGGTGGTTGCTGCGGATTCGTGTCCCTGGCGGTTTTGTCACGCCCGGGTCGCTGAAGGCTGTCACGGAGATCTCGGCGGAGTTCGGATCAGGCATTGTCGAGGTCACCTCGCGGGCCAACCTGCAGATCCGTGGCGTTGCATTGAACCGGCTCGAGCAGGCGACTACGGCGGCGGTCGCTGCCGACCTGGTGGGAGGCGATGCGCGTCGCGACGCATTTCGTGCGGTCGCCTCGAACCCGTTGACCGGCCATGACCCGGGCGCCGTGTGCGACAGCCGGCCCGTCGTCGAAGCTCTCGTCGCCCGGTTGGTCGACGGCATCATCGGCAACGCGCCCAGCAAGTTCGGCATCGTGATCGACGACGGAGGCACCTGGATGCTCGACGACCTCGACGCCGACGTCGCACTGCGGGCCTGTGCCGAGGGCACCTGGGCCGTATTCCTGCGAGGCGTGCCCGACGCGATCGGCTGCACCTCCCGTCCTGTCGAGGTGGCCGAGACTGCGACGCAGTGGTGCGTCGACGAGGCCAGCCGGATGGACCGGCTCGTGGCAGCCGTCGGTATCGCCGACATCGCCGACGGGCTCGCTGTCGCCGCCCCGTCACGCGACGCATGCGTCCGTCGTCGGCCGAAAGGACCCGCTCGAATCATCGGCGTCCTGCCTCATGCCGACCCGGTGTTTGCGAACGTGGTGGCAGCGCCCTTCCTCGGCCGTGCCGACACCAGGATGTTGGCTGGGATCGCCGAATTGGCGGATGCTCACGATGCTGTGCTCCGCCTCACTCCCGACCACTCGTTCGCGTTCTGCGGAATCAGCGCGAAGGCAGGAACGTCGTTGCTTTGCGAGCTACGGGTGCTCGGACTCGTCGTGGACCGTGACGACCCGAGGGCTTCGATCTCGGCATGTGTCGGTTCGCTCGGCTGCTCCTGGGCGCTTGCCGACACATGGGCGGTAGGCCACGAACTGGCCGCAAC
>JAYURF010000589.1:0-2957 GCA_043756365.1 Acidimicrobiales bacterium | reverse complement strand
TGGCCGACATCATCGATGCCGCCGAGGCAGAACGGATCGGACTGGTCAACAAAGTGGTGGCTGATGACCAGCTTGATGCATTCGTCGACGACTGGGCGGCCCGCCTCGCGGCCGGTCCACCGATCGCCCTGGCGCTCACCAAACGGATGCTCGACAACTCGATGAACGTCACCTTCGAGCAAGCCCTCGACGACGAGAGTGCTTCCCAGGCCGTCAACTTCGGGACCAGCGACACCCTCGAGGCGATGGCTGCGTTCATCGAGAAGCGGACGCCCCGGTTCGAGGGTCGCTGATTGCTGCGACGCGGGTCGCCCCTGGAATTGGCCTGCCCCAATCCACGCAGGATGCGGGAGTAGCGTGATCGTCATGTGGGCCCCGGCACGCTCGGTGTTGCATCGTCTCGGACCCTGGTTCATCGGCGCTGTCGCGGTCATGTCCGGGGTGGCAACGGCAACGGCCGCCGCCCCGCCGGTTCTCCCGGACCCCGTCCCGATCCCTGCGCTGCCGGTGATCGCCGACCCGGGTGCCGAGTCGGCCAGGCTGATCCCTGCCCCGCCCGAGTGCGCAGTGCCGCCCCCCGAGCAGGCGGTCTTCGTCGGCACGCTCGTGATCAACGACGTGAACACGGCCCGCTTCGAAGTGGAGGTGATCCGGTCCGGGTCGATCGACGGCTTCGCCGTCGGTGGCCTGATCGACATCCGGTACGGCGATGAGACCCGGTTCCTCGACGTTGACACCCGCTACATCGTCGGTGCGGCGATCGATCCCGAGTTCGGCGTCCTCGCATCGCGGGTTCGTGAGTCGGCGCCACTGTTCGGTGGCAACGAGATTGCCGGTGTCGACGACACCGATGTGGATTGCCCCGTGTTCGAGGATCCGGTTCGGACCCTGATGATCGACAACAGTCCTGTCGAGTCGGGTGTGCTGTCGCCACTCGATGGTGCCTCGGGCAAGATCGTGTGGGCGATCGTGCAGCCGCTCGGCGTCGCCATCTTGATCCTGATCGGCCTTGTCGCGGTGAAACTGTTGCTGTTCGCTCTCGGTCGCTCGCTACGGGACCTCGGCCCGAGCGGCGCCGCCGTCCGCGCCGAACGAGCAGCCCGTGCTCACGCCCGCCGCCACCGCACCTACGACGACCTCGACGGGCTCGACGACGAGCTCGACAACGGGCTCGACAACGGCGGCCGTGACGACCGCGATCTCGAGCCGGCCGGGCGACGAGCGAGCCTGCTCCGGCGCCTCGAAGAACTCGACCGCGGCTAGCGACGCGGATCCGCGACCGCCTGAGCCGCTGGATCAGGCGGCCCGGAACGCGGCGACCGCGTTGGCGCGCAGCTCGTCGACGGCGTGGGCGAGGCCGAGCGGGTCGCGGAACAACGCGCTGCCTGCCACCAACACGTTGGCACCGGCTGCGGCCGCTCCGACGACCGTGACCGGGCCGATTCCCCCGTCGACTTCCACGTCGACCGCCCCTCCGAGGCCGGCAGCTTCGATCATCGCGCGTACCTCGCGGATCTTCGGCTCCATCGTGGCGATGTACTGCTGACCGCCGAAACCCGGATTGACGGTCATCACCAGCACCAGGTCGACCAGGTCGAGCACGTGGGCGATGGCCGATGCCGGCGTGGACGGGTTGAGCGCGACCGCAGCTGTGGCTCCCATGGTCGCGATGTTGGCCAGCGTGCGGTGCAGGTGCGGGCACGCTTCGGCGTGCACGATCAGGCGTGAGCATCCGGCGTCGACGTACTCGGCAGCCATTTGGTCGGGCGTGTTGACCATCAGGTGGGCCTCGAACGGCAGCGTCGTGTGGCGGCGTGCGGCAGCAATGATCGCCGGACCGAAGGTGAGGTTGGGGACGAACTGACCGTCCATCACGTCCCACTGGATGCGGTCCACGCCGGCATGTTCGAGCTCGGCAACCGCATCACCCAGACGGCTGAAATCAACCGGCAGCACACTCGGTGCGATCTCGATCGGCCGGGTGACGGGAGCATGCTGACTGGACACCGCGTGCAGGTTACCGGCACGTACCCTGTGCCGATGGCGTCGTCACCCAAGCGGTCCACGGAGCGTTCACCGGACACCGTTCGGGTCGCCATCGAGCGGGTCGTCGCCGGCGGTGATGGACTGGCCCGTCACCTTGATGGGCGGGTCGTGTTCGTGCCCGCAGTGCTACCCGGCGAGGTCGTCGGCGTCACCCTCGTGGGTGCCAAACGCGACTTCGCGCGAGCGCGTGTCGTCGAGGTGGTCGAGGCATCCCCACATCGGACCGAGCCGCCATGCCCGGCTCATGCACGCGGGTGCGGTGGATGCGATTGGCAACACATCGCCCCCGACCACCAGCTCGCGCTCAAGGTCGACATCGTCCGTGAGGCGTTCAGCCGCACCGCACGCCTACCCGGTGCCGATGTGGTCGGCGGGGGATCGGTCGAGCCGTGGGAGTACCGCACCTCGATGCGCTTCGCCGTCGATTCCCGCGGCAGGCCAGCGCTGCGCCGCAGCCGGAGCAACGAGATGGTCGACCTCGATCATTGCCTGATCTCGCATCCACTGCTCGACGCGATGTTGGCCGACTTCCGCCTCGTTGATGTATCTCCGACACGGTCGGCACCTCAAGGCCGGACGGGGCGCCGGACGGGGCGCAGCGGGCCTCGGGGCCGCAACGCCGACAGCAGCGGCGTGGTGCCAGAGGTATCGATGCGGGTGAGCGCAGCGACCGGTCAGCGAACCGCGTGTTGGTCGCCGACCACTGCCAGCGCGACTGGCCTCGACCCCGATGTCGTGACCGGTGACTCCGCTGCGGTCGTCGAACACGTTGCCGGCCACCCGTTTCGGGTGAGCGCACCGTCGTTCTTCCAGTCCGGGCCTGCTGCGGCCGAGCTGCTCGTCTCGGTCGTTCGCGAGCTCGGTGGTCCGGAGCTTGCGGCGGCCCGCACGGTGGTCGATGCCTACGGCGG
>JAYURF010000588.1:0-2962 GCA_043756365.1 Acidimicrobiales bacterium | reverse complement strand
TCCGGGGTCGTTCAATGGTAGGACAGCGGTTTTTGGTGCCGCGTATAGGGGTTCGAATCCTCTCCCCGGAGCCAACGCCGCCCGTTGCCCGCCGACCTGAGCGGCGCAGCGGGCGTGACTGCGGTAGAAAGACGGCATGGCTGTCACCGTGATCGTCCTCGCCGCCGGCGAAGGATCCCGTATGCGCTCGGCGCGCCCCAAGCCGCTGCACATGATCTGCGGGCGGGCAATGGTGATGCACGTCATCCATGCGCTCGAGCAACTCAAGCTCGACCGCACCGTGCTCGTGGTCGGCCACGGTGCCGAACGGGTCACCAAGAAGGTGCAGGAGCAGGCACCGGATTGGGCCAACGTGACGTTCGTCGAGCAGACCGTGCAGCGTGGTACCGGTGACGCCGCGATGATCGGGATGAGCGTGATCCCCGGCGACGACCTCGACGACGATTCCACCGTCATCGTCTTGCCAGGCGACACCCCGTTGCTGCGACCGGCCACCCTCAGCCGCCTCCTTGCCGCCCACGAGTCGAGTGGCGATGCCGCCACCATCACCACGAGCACCCTCGATGACCCCACGGGGTACGGCCGCGTCATCCGGGCCACCACCAAGAACAACGCCGGCCGGGTGTTGCACATCGTCGAAGAGCGCGACGCCAGCGAGGCCGAGCAGGCGATCCGCGAAGTGAACATGGGGATGTACGCGTTCCGCCGCAACCTGCTCGGCCCCGCACTGCGACACCTCTCACCCGACAATGCCCAAGGCGAGTACTACCTCACCGATGTCGTCGCCGTGCTGGCCGGGATGGGCCACCGTGTCGGCAGCTTCGACGCCGCACCGGACGAGACCCAGGGCGTGAACGACCGCTGGCAACTGGCCCTCGTCGAACGCGAGCTCCGCAGCCGCACGAACCACCAGTGGTTGCTCAACGGGGTGACGATGCTCGATCCGCGGCAGACCTTCCTCGATGTCACCGTGAAACTCGGGCGCGACGTCACGCTGTACCCGGGCACGATCCTGCGCGGTGACACGGTGGTCGGCGACCATTGCGAGATCGGGCCTGACGTGCGTCTGAGCGACTGCACGGTGGCTGATGGCTGCGTCGTCGAGAACACCGTCGGCGACGACAGCGAGATCCGTGAAGGGGCCCATGTGGGCCCCTTTGCGCATCTGCCGCCCGGAAGCGCTGTGGCTGCCAGAGTCGTGACCGGCGCGTTCTACACTGCTCCTGTCGCCTGAGCTGTTCGGAGTGCCCGCCATGGAAAAAGTCACCACCAAGCGAATGTCGCTGTACTCGGGCCGCACCCATCCGGCGCTCGCCGAGGAAGTTGCCGCCCACCTCCACACCGAACTCGGCCACCCGCACCTCGTCGAGTTCGCCAACGGCGAGGTACGGCCCCGGTTCGGCGAAAGCATCCGCGGCACCGACGTGTTCATCATGCAGACCCATTTCGGCTGCGATGGGCGCAGCATCAACGACTCGATCATGGAACAGCTGATCATGATCGACACCGCGTACCGCGCCTCGGCCAAGCGGATCACTGCGGTCTGCCCGTTCTACGGCTATGCTCGCCAGGACCGCAAGGCCGAAGGTCGCGAGCCGATCACCGCCCGCCTGATCGCCGACTTGTTCAAGGCCGCCGGGGCCAAACGGATGGTGTCGATCGATCTGCACAGCGGGCAGATCCAAGGTTTCTTCGAAGGGCCGGTCGATCACCTCACCGCGATGCCCGTGCTCGAGAACTACGTCCGCAAGTTCGCCGAGAACCCGGTGATCGTGTCGCCCGACGCCGGCCGGATCAAGGTGGCCGAGCGGATGGCCCAGCACCTCACCGACAAAGGTGCCGACCTCGCCTTCATCTACAAGCGCCGCCCGAAGGGCACAACGAACGTCGCCGAAGCCAAGGAAGTGATCGGTGATGTGAAGGGTCGGTTGTGCATCCTCACCGACGACATGATCGACAGCGGCGGCACGATCTGCTCGGCTGCCGACATCTTGCTCGAACGTGGCGCCACCGAGGTGTGGGCGATGGCCACCCACGGCGTGCTCAGCGGCCCGGCCGTCGACCGGTTGAAGAACTCGCGCATCGAGCGGGTGGTGCTGACCAACACGCTGCCGTTGCCGCCCGAGAAGCAGATCGACAAGATCGAGGTGCTGTCCATCGCCCCGCTGATCGCTGCGGCGTTGAACGCGGTCTTCGACGACACCAGCGTCAGCGACATCTTCGGTGGCGAAAACCAAGCCTGAGCTGGCGGCCCGCAACGCGGCGGCCCAACCCGGCCACACAGGCAGGTGGGCGATCGGGGCGGGCTCCGGTAGGATCGCAAGCCGTTCTGGAACGAAGTTGATCGAGGCCCTGTCATGTCGCAAACCAAGCTTGTCGCAACCACCGGTCGCACCACCGGATCGGCGGAGTCCCGTCGCCTCCGCGCTGCCGATCACATTCCCGGCGTGGTCTACGGCCACGGGATGACCCCGGTCAGCGTCACCGTCGAGCGCCGCGAACTGCGTCTCGCGCTCAGCGGCCCGGCCGGGGCCAACACCGTGCTGTCGCTCGAAGTCGACGGCACGAGCTACCCGGCCGTCGTCAAGGAACTCCAGCGCCACCCCGTGCGCCGCACCGTCAGCCACATCGATTTCCTGCAGGTCAACATGAACGAGGAGATCACGGTCTCGGTGCCGTTGCGTCTCGAAGGCGAAGCCAAAGCGGTACTGGCCGCCGGCGGCATCGTTGACCCCGCGGTCGACTCCATCGACGTGTTGACCACCCCGAACAACATGCCCAACGAGTTCGTCATCGACATCACCGACCTGCAGCCCCACGACATCATCCGGCTCTCCGACGTGCCGATGCCCAAGGGCGTCACCGCCACCGGCGACCCCGACATGCCGGTGGTCACCACGCTGATCAGCCGGCTTGCCGAGGAGCTCGCTGTTGCCGATGCGGCGACCGCAGAAGCCGCGGC
>JAYURF010000587.1:0-2968 GCA_043756365.1 Acidimicrobiales bacterium | reverse complement strand
CACCCGGCCACCCGGTGAGCGCAACGACATCGGCTTCGAACGCATCGAGATCGGGACCGACTGGAGCAATCCAGCCTCCGTCGAACGCGGCATTCAGCAGCGCCCGCTCAGCCTCGCCGACGTCGGGCGGCGACAGGTAGATCCTCACGCGATGGTCATGCGACCACGCGCCGCCGAATTCGGTCGGTGGCCAGGCGTGAGATCAGATCACCGGACACGTCCGCCATCCAGCCGTCGGCCTCGACCACCACGTCAAACGACAACGGCGGCACCGGCACGTGACTGATCATCGGATGCACCGGGCGACGGTCGAACTCGGAGAGGCCGAACAGGTCTTCGTGCAGCTTCTCGCCAGGGCGGAGCCCGGTGAACACGATCTCCAACTCGGGCGAGTGCTGACGGGCGAAACGCGTGGCGATATCGACGATCTTGACGGGCTCGCCCATGTCGAGCACCAACACCTCACCGGAGTGGCCGATCGCCCCGGCATAGATGGTGAGCCGCACGGCTTCCTGGACGGTCATGAAGAATCGCGTCACATCCGGGTGGGTGACCGTGATCGGACCACCACCTTCGGCCTGGGCACGGAACGTGGTGACCACCGAGCCGCGGGAGCCGAGCACGTTACCGAAGCGCACCGAGGTGTACTGGCCGCGGACGTCGTTCGCTGCGTCGGCGGTGAGCCGTTCGGTGATCCGCTTCGAGCTACCCAGCACACTGGTCGGGTCGGCGGCCTTGTCGGTGCTGATGTTGACGAAGTGCTCCACGCCGACCGAACGCGCCGCATCGATGACGTTCTGGGTGCCGAACACGTTGGTCTTCCATGCCTCGTGCGGGGCCTGCTCGAGCAAGGTGAGATGCTTGAGCGCAGCGGCGTGGAACACCACCTGCGGACGCAGCTCGGCGAACACCTGGCGCAGGCGGCGGGCGTCGCGGATGTCGGCCAGGACGAGGTTCGGGGTGTCGAGCAAGGCCCGACCTTCGATGCTGAGTTGCGTGGCGTGCAGCCCGCTCTCGTCGCGGTCGAGCATGATCAGTTGCGACGGCTCGAACCGGGCCAGCTGACGGCACAGTTCGCTGCCGATGCTGCCGCCCGCCCCGGTCACCAGGACTCGGCGGTCCGTCACGTACTGCGCCACCGCGGCGGTGTCGATTTCGGCCGAAAGGCGACCGAGCAGATCTGCATCCGACACCGGTCGGATGTCGCTCAAGGCCGGGGCCGTGAACAGGTCGCGTACCGTAGGCAGCACCAGGAGCCGCACGCCGGCACGACGGGCGAGGTCGTCGACCAGCCGGACGAGCTCGGGTTCGGCAGTGGGAATGGCGAGCAACACCGCGGTTGCCGCGTGGCGCCGAATTACCTCCTCGAGATCCTCGATCACGCCCTCGACCCGAGCTCCCGGCATACGCACATTATTCTTCGACGGATCGTCGTCGACGAGTGCGACCGCCCGGTACGGGCAGTCGCGCGATGCCACGAGCCTGCGCACGATCTCGTAGGCAGCCGAGCCGGCCCCGACCACGACGATCGGTTCCGCCTGTTCGGGCACGATCTTGCGTGCTAGCTGCAACCGCCGGATCGATCGGACGACGATCGTGCCCGTCACGGTGAGACCGCCGGCCAGGATCGGTACCGATCGAGGAATCGTCGCCGCTGGCGTCCACACGATCACGCTCAGGCCGGCACCGACGACGAGCAAGGTGATCGCCAACCCGATCAGCTCTTCGAAGCTGCCGTAGCGCCACTGGCGCCGGTACAGGCCCGCCGCCCAACCAACACATCCTTGCCACACGACTGCCAGCACAACGGTTGCAACGACGCCGCCCCACGAAACTTTGGAACTGTCAAGGTCGTAGCGCAGCATCGTCGCCAATGGAATGGCGATCGCCCAGATCAGTGCGTCGACGACGTACTGATGGACTGGCCGGGCCCAACGGCCTGGGGCGAATGCTTGAATTCTCGTGGTCACAGGGGGGTCGACCTCGTCAATGTACGTGCGGGGCACTCTGTGTGGTGCATTTCGGTTGGCGAACACTGAAAGTAGCCGGTGGTCACGATCGAGACAAGGGGGAGATTCGAGAAGTTCGAATTCCGAAGCTGAAAACTCGACAGTTCGACGCTCGGACGATTACGTCTGGTCGGCTGTCACGCGCAGCCGGGTCACGCCGGGCTGATCGATGCCGGCGGGGGTCGCGCTCGACCCGTTCACGGTCACGTCGATCGGGATTGGGCGCACGAACGGCGGACTGCGTATCGCCAGCCGGTAGTCGGCACCAGGTTCGAGTTCACCCTCGAACGTCAATGTGATCGTTCGCGATTCACCCGCCGGAACGTCGAGCAGCGTGCTCGAAACCAGATACTCGCCCTCTATTCCCACCTGGAACGGCACGGGTTGGCCATCGATTGCTGATGCCACCGGGGTGAGCACGTGATGGACCGCCACGTAGGAGCGATTCGTTCCGACCGGTAGCCCGATTGTGTTACCGATGACATAGTCGGGGCGACCGGTCACCGGCGACGAGTTCGTCAATGCGAGGGTCAGCTCTGCACGCACCGCCCGCGTGGCGGGATCGATCGTGACCGCATAGGTCATCGATCCGTCGAGGTAGTAGTCGATCTTGTTGGCAGCCGCATTGTTGAGCGAAACGGTGATCCCGTCGCCGCCATTGCGCGCCGGCAGACCTCCGGCCATGTTGATTCGTTGGAACAGGGCTTGCTCGTCCGCGACTGCCGACCACGCCAGGAAGCGGCCCTGGCGGGCCATCGGCCCCATCAAGTCGGCGAGTTCCGGCGGGCTGGGCAACGTTGTGGTTAACAGCCGGTCGATGGTCACACGGGAGATCTCCTCCAACAGGTCGGCCCGCTCGAGGCTTGCTTCGATCGCGTACTGCTCGGTCAGCAGGAACTGCGCCGCAGTGGCCGCACCGACGGTGACGCCGCGATCGGCGATCGTGACGTCGCCGGTGA
>JAYURF010000586.1:0-2969 GCA_043756365.1 Acidimicrobiales bacterium | reverse complement strand
CCAAAGCGGTGCTCTTGCCGATCGACGGCCCCGACTGGGACCCGCAGCGCACGGCCAGCGCGATTGGCGCGGCAATCTCTGCGATCGAAGCCGCCGATGGTGCGTTCGACGTGATCCTGTTCGGCAATGAATCCGCCGACTCCGGCGGGTTCCAGGTGGGCATCCGTGTTGCCAGAGCGCTCGGCCGGCCCATCGTCAACGGGATCAAGGGGATCGACATCTCCTCCGATGGCACCTCGCTGCGCGCCCGCCGCGATGCGGAGTCTGGGATGGAGGTGTACGAGCTCCCGCTGCCGGTGGTGCTCGGCGTCAAGGAGGGCATCAACCTTCCTCGCTACCCGACGTTGAAGGGCCGCTTGGCCTCGAAGAAGGTCGCTGTCGCACAGGTGCCGCCGACCGCTGTGGCCGGTGGCCAGCAGATGGTCACCCTGTGGCAGCCGACCGAGCAGGCCTCGGCGACGGTGATCCTCGGGACCGGCCCCGAAGCCGCACCGGCGGTCGTCGACCTGTTGGAAGAGCTGGGGATCTTGAAATGAACGTTGTCGTTGTCGTCGAACACGACCGCGGTGCGCTGTCGCCTGCGTCGCTGGAGGCGCTGACCGCCGCCCGCCCGCTCGGCGCGGTGCACGCAGTCACCATCGGCGCTGCCGCCGACTCGCTGGTCGATCAGTTGGCCGCCCATGGCGCATTCACGGTGCATCAGGTGCACCACGACCTGCTCGCCGACTACGGCCCCGAAGCGTGGGGTGAAGCCGTCGCCCAACTGGTCACGCTGCTCGCGCCCGATGCGGTCATCGCTACCGGCACCGACCGCGGCAACGAGGTGATCGCCCACGTTGCGGCAATCCTCGATCAGCCGATGGTTGCCAACTGCACCGAGATCGAACCTGCGGCCGATGGTGGCCCATGGAAACTGATCCGCGTCCGTTGGGGGGGATCGCTGCTCGAACGTTGCGAGCTCACCGCGGCGACGCCGTTGCTGACGGTCGCCCACCACGCGTTCGAAGGATCACCATCATCGCCGGTCGCGGCGCCGGTCGCGGCCACCGTCGCCGAGTTCGTCCCCGAGCTCGATGCATCGCTGGCCCGTTCGATGGTCATCGAACGGGTCGAACGCGCTGCCGGCGTAACCCTCGGCACGGCGCCGGTGGTGGTTGGCGGCGGACGCGGCGTCGGTTCGCCGGAAGCGTTCGCCCCGCTCGAAGACCTCGCGGCACTGCTCGGCGGCGTCGTTGGCTGCTCGCGCGCGGTCACCAACAACGGGTGGCGCAACCACACCGACCAGGTCGGCCAGACCGGCACCCGGATCGCCCCCGACCTGTACTTCGCGTGCGGTATCTCCGGCGCGATCCAGCACTGGGTGGGGGCGATGGCCTCGAAGAAGATCCTCGCGATCAACACCGACCCGGACGCCAACATGGTCACCAAGGCCGACTACGCGGTGATCGGTGACCTCCACAAAGTGGTCCCCGCAATAGCCGCCGAAATCCGCCGCCGCCGCAGCTGACGCACGCTCACAACCGTTCTGGTCACGTGAATCCGGCTCAGCGCCGGGAACACGTGACCAGAACGAGATTTAGGCGGCCTTGAGGGCGAGCACGGCGCGGAGCTGTTGGACAACCCGCGCCGGCCGATGTGCGAGATCGTCGTCGGTGAATGTCAGCACCCGGTACCCCATCGCCGTGAGCTCGGTGTGGCGCTGATGATCGCGCTGAAGTTGCGGCCTGGTGGAGTGGAAGCGGTGGCCGGCTACCTCGACCACGACGAGGGCCTCGCGCCATTCGAAATCGACCCGCGTAACGCCCGTGCGGCCCGATGCAGATCGGCCGCCCGTGGCGATGCGGACCTGCGTGGTCGGCTCGGTCAGATGCGCATGCCGGACCAGATGCAGCATCGTTCGTTCCAACCAGCTCTCCGTGCGGGCGTCGTCGAGGATCACGTCGATCCGTCGCACACCTGCCTTTCCTCGGCGGCGGATCGTGTCAAGTTGGCGGCCAAGGTACGCAGGCGAAGTCCATCCCATGCGGCACGCGCTGTCGATCGCGTTCCGTAGCGCGTTCGTGGTCCACCGCCCCGATTCCTCAACGATCAGGCGACTCGCGCTCAGGGTGCGTAGTCCGTCGACGACGACCACGTCGCAGGGGGTCGGAGGTCACGAACCGAGCGGACCTCTCCGACGGTCTGGCGGCTGCGCAGCTCGCGTGGTACGCAGAACGCCGGCGCGTCGGCGTGCTCGAATCCGTCGAGGCAGAGCAGCCGTGCTGCTGCATTGCCGGCGATCGCTGCCTCGGGGCCCAGGTCGGTCAAGCCTGCGGTGAGCAACTGCATCCGGGTGACCGGATGGCCGCAGAACCGGTAGGACCGCTTGCCCACTCGCTCGACCTCGCAGCGTTCGAGTGCGCCGGCGAGTTGGTCGTCGCTGAGCGCGCAGGCAATCCAATCTGCCCTCGCGAACACGCCATGGTTGGCCGAGCTGAACCCGGCGATCTGGTGATACTCGTGGTGATGATTCACCGCGCCATCGTTGCAAATGGGTGTCACATCCGTTCTGGTCACGTGAATCCGGCTCAGCGCCGGGATTGCATGACCGGAACGAGCGTGCCCAGGGCCTAACGTCGCGCTGTGGCGACTGAGCTCCCCGAGCGGATCGATGCGGGGCCGGCGATCAGCCGCGACCTGGCGTTGGCAACCTGGGGGCTGTTCGTCGGGTTGGCGTTCCTGCTGCTCGCCGGCGGGTTGTTCGGCACCCTGCTCGGTGTGCGCGCCGAACTTGCCGGGCTACCGACTGCGCTCACCGGGCTGATCAGCGCGGCGTACTTCCTCGGTTTCGTGGTCGGCTCGAAGCTCACGTTGTGGGCCCTCGGAACCGTCGGCCACATCCGCGTCTACGCGGCGCTTGCGGCAGTGCTGTCGGCGGCGATGCTGGCGGTCGGGTTGACCGACGTGTGGATCCCGTGGGCGATCCTGCG
>JAYURF010000585.1:0-2969 GCA_043756365.1 Acidimicrobiales bacterium | reverse complement strand
CGGCGGTTGTCAATGAACTGCACGGGGTGATTGAGGCCACGATTGCTTCGATCGACGAGCGCGGCCTCGGTGGGCGGGTCACGTTCCGCGGCGGCGACTTCCATGACATCGACATCGAACCGCAGCGCTTCGATCTGGTCGTCCTCGGCCACGTCTGTCGAACCGAAGGCGACGATCGTTCTCGCCTGTTGGTCCGGCGGGCATTCGATGCGTTGGCCCCGGGCGGAACACTCGTGATTGCCGACTACTTCGCTGATAACGACCGCAAGTACAACCCGTTCGGAGTGCAGATGGGTCTGACGATGATGGCCAACACCGAACGCGGCGGGGTGCTGACCAACGCACAAGTTTGCGGTTGGCTCGCGGACACCGGGTTTGCCTCGATCCGTCTGCTCGAGCCGATCGGTTTCAACTACGTCTACGTCGCGACCCGGCCGGCGACGATGCGCACAAGGAGCAGCGAATGAACGAGAGAGCCGAGCCCGAACACGTCGACGTCATCGTCGAAGGCTGCCAGGTCGTGACAATGAACGCCGATCGTGACATCATCCGCGACGGGGCCGTCGCGATTCGTGGGGCGATGATCGTCGACGTCGGCAAGGCATGCGATCTCCGCGTCAGGTACGCCGCCGACCGGGTGGTGGGCGGCGATCGGTTCGTGGTCACGCCGGGGATGGTCAACACCCACATCCACATCACCGGCGAGCCGCTGACTCGCGGATACGTCCCCGACGACACGCCGTTCGTCGAGAACGTGTTCGAGTGGTTGTGCCCGCTGTACGCGCAGTTCAACGCAGCCGAAGAACGGGTGTCGGCGCAGCTCGCTGCGGTCGAGATGCTCCGTTCGGGCACGACGACGTTTCTCGAAGCGGGCACGATTCGCTTCCTCGACGATGTGATCGACGGATTGGTCGAGGTCGGCATCCGCGGTCGAGTCGGTCGGTGGGTGTGGGACCTCCCGCCCGAGCCATCGGTGTATCGCCAGACCACGGACGCCGCGATCGGCCATCTGCAGCACCAGCTCGATGCGCACCGTTCGCATGCCGGTGGCCGCATTGCCGCGTGGAGCATCCTCGTTGGTCACACCACGTGCAGCGACCCGTTGTGGCGCGCCGGTAAGGCGCTCGCCGATGAGCACGGTGTCGGCCTGAGCTTTCACATGTCGCCAGCGCAGCTCGACCCGGATGGGTTCATCGCCGAGTTCGGCCAGCGGCCAATGGTGCACCTCGCCGAGATCGGCGTGCTCGGCCGCAACGTGGCAATGACCCATGTCGTGCGCATCGATGACGCCGAGCTGGCGCTGATCGCTCAGTCGGGGGCCAGCGTGGTGCATTGCCCGACGACTGCGCTGAAGGTCAGCTACGGCGTCACTCAGGTCGGCAAGTTCCCCGAGATGGTGCAGCAGGGCATCAACGTCTCGATCGGCACCGACGGCAACAACGCCTCCAACTACAGCGACCTGATGCGGGCCACCTATCTGGTGGCTGGATTGTTCAAGGACGCACGCGTCGACCCGCAGATGTTTCCCGCCGAAAAGGCCTACGAGATGGCAACGATCGGTGGCGCGAAGACGATGTTGATGGACGACGAGATCGGTGCGCTAGTGCCCGGCCGGCGAGCCGATGTCGTGTTGCACGACACCGATCGGCCCGAGTGGCGACCGTTGCTGAACGTGATCAACCAGCTGGTGTGGAGCGCGGATGGGCGAGGCGTCCACACCGTCCTGGTCGATGGCCGGATCGTCGTCGAAGACGGTCACTGCACGACCATCGACGAATCCCGCCTGTGGGCCGACGCACAGCGGATGGGCGAATCGATCACCGGTCGCAGCGGCCTGCCCGACAAAGCCAAGTTCCCCACCTGGTAACAACGCGGCGGGATCGATGGGTCCAGCGGTTGACTGACGTGATGCCTCGACCGTTCATCGCGGTTCGACCGGCGTGGCGGCGGTGGAAGGAGACGGGCGGGCTGGTGCGGGGACTCAGCTGGCGTCGGCGGGGTTGACGTTGTGGCCGGGGGCGACGACGGCGTCGATCTGGGCGCGCACGCCAACGGGCAGCACGAGCGGCCCGAGGGTCACCAGGTCCTCGAGTTGCGCGAGGGTGCGTGGACCGATGATCGCAGCGCTGATCGCTGGTTCGTCCAAGACGAACGCGAGGGCGAGTTGCATGAGCGACATGCCTGCATCGTCCGCGATCGAGGTGAGTCGCTCGACGATCGAGTGCTTGGTGGCACGGATGGCACCGTCGCGGTGGTCGAAGTGGTCCGGTTGGCGCGTGGCCCTCGACGACGGATCGGCGTCGGCGCGTTGATACTTGCCGGTCAGCCAGCCGCCGTTGAGCGGTGCCCACACGATTACGCCGATCCCATGGCGCCGACAGGTCGGGAGCACCTCGGTCTCGATGCCTCGGGCGAGGATCGAGTACGGCGGCTGCTCGCTTGTCGGACGGATGTGTCCTGACCGAGCTTGCACCTCGGCGACCTCCGCAGCCGAGAACGTCGACGTCCCGATTGCTCGGATCTTGCCGGCCGTGACGAGTCCGTCGAACGCCGCCAGCGTTCCGTCGATCGATGTCGTCGGATCGGGACGATGCATTTGGTACAGGTCGATGTGGTCGACCTGTAACCGGCGCAGGCTGTCCTCGCAGGCCCGCACGATCCAACGCGCCGACAAGCCACTGCGCTGCGCATCGCCGCCCATCGGGTTGCCGACCTTGGTCGCGACCACCACCTCGTCACGATGGCCACGCAGGTGATCGCGCAGCGCGGTGCCAAGGATCGTTTCCGATGCGCCGTCGTCGTACATATCGGCGGTGTCGAAAAAGTTGATCCCACCATCGAGGGCCCGGCGCACCATCGCCGCGCACTCATCGACATCGGTGTTCCCCCACCGACCGAACATCATTGCGCCGAAAGCGAGCGTGGTGACCTCGATGCCGGAGTGACCGAGGCGGCGCCTCGGGAGGGGT
>JAYURF010000584.1:0-8301 GCA_043756365.1 Acidimicrobiales bacterium | reverse complement strand
GTTGAACACCACCGACCACGGCAGGCGATACAGCGGACCGTCGTTGACCTCCCAGCCGGGCAGCGGGGCGTCGATGAAGTAGTCGACGTGTGATTGGGTGCGGTGCTGCGGGACGAACGCGTCGTCGACGATGATGTCCTGGCTTCCGGTACCGCGCCCGCCGACGGTGTGCCACGCGTCGACGATGGTGTACTGGCCGGGGAAGAGCACGAACGAGCGGAAGTCGGGGACCTCGAACCCGCCACCGAGGTCGCGCATGCCCGCCATCGCGCCGAGCACGACGTGGCGGCAATGGTCGGCCCCCGAGGAAAACGACCAGTGGCCCGAGAGCTGGTATCCGCTGGTGCCGAAGTGACCTTGCCGATCGGCGCATACGACGACGATTGCATCGTCGACGGATCGTCACCCCACATCTCCTGTTGAGCTTCCTCTTCGTAGAGCGCGAGGTGCCACGGGTGCACCCCGATCACTCCGGCCACCCAACCGGCCGAACCGCAGGCGCGGGAGAGCTCCATCGCCATGTCGGCGAACTCGCGCGGGTGGCACTCGCTACCACCCCACCGTGCGGGCTGCATCGTCCGGAACAGCCCGGCGCCGTGGATTGCTGCCCACGTGGCATCGGGCATCCGCCGGATCTCGTCGGCTTCGGCAGCGCTCGCGGCGATCTCCGGCGCCAACCGGCGCGCCTCATCGACCACTTTCACGTAGACCCTCTTGGGCGCTCACCCCGTCAGTGGAATGATCGCTTCAGCGACCGTAGAACCTCCTCATCGCCCACACCGAATGATCTGGGCCGAATTCTTCCCGGAAACCGAGACGAATTCGGCCCAGATCTTTGGTTAGGCGAGGGGGTTGTGCCAGCGGAGGCCGGGGAAGCGGAGGAAGTCGGTGTCGGCACTCCACAGTTCGAGACCGTGCTCCATCGCCAATGCTGCCAACATCGCGTCCGGTACGAGGTTGGCGGTGATCGACACCTGTGCGGAAAGTTCGCCGTAGACGCGCGCTGTCGCCTCGGTCGCAGGCGGGATCCACACCGTCGGCGCGCTCAGCCAGTCTGAAATCAATCCCCACGCCTGCTCGCCGGTCAGGGGCCGTGGTGCGATCCTCGGGTGCGTGAGAATCCTGACGACCGCTCCGATCGTTTGCCACGGCAGCCCGACTCGACGGTGCCCGTTGAGCAGTTCGTCGCGCATGGCGGCCGCGGCAGCGTGGTGCGTGCTCGTTCGATCCGCGGCGTAGATCACGAGGTTGGCGTCGAGGAGCATCAGAGCGCGAGCACGTCAGTCATCGAGGAGGTCGAGGATGTCGCCGATGTTGGCGACGTCCACGGTGATCCCGAGATCGAACGATCGAGTGGTGAAGGTTCGTCCCGCCGGTGTGGGGACCAGGCCACGGCGGGCGAGCGTGTTGACCGCTTCGCTGAGACCAAGACCGTCTCGGCGGCGAAGCCGATCAACCTCGGCTTCGATGTCAGGGTCGAGCGAGATAGTGGTCCGCATCTGCTAAGTGTATCGCATCATTGCATCATGATGCGTCACGAAGTGCATAACGATGCGCGGGCTCGTCGTCGCCGGCCGACCGGTGTTCGCTCGCGGGAAAACCCGACGGACGCGGGAGCGCCGTCGTTACGGGAGTGTTCGCTGGACGGCGACGATTGCGGTGTCGTCGGTGACCGCTCGGCCCTGCAACAGGTCGTTGACGATGCGGTCCAGTGTGGATTGCTGCAACGGGCTGTCGGCGGAGATCAGTGCGGCGGCGACGAGGCGGTCGACGCCGTCGTCGAGAGTCATCGTCCGGTCCTCGATCAGCCCGTCCGTGCAGGCGATCAGGGTCGATCCGGGTCCGAGCTGCGCGGTGGCGACCGTTGGTCGGGGACCCCGCTGGCCGAGCAGGGGCCGCCGGCCGCCGTCGAGGATCTGATGCGCCCCATCGGTGTTGACGATGATGCCAGGGGGATGCCCGGCCGACACGTATGTCAATGCGCCTGTCGCCGGGTCGAGGACATAGACCGCCACCGTGGCGATGTAGTCGTCGTCGATGTGCCGAAGGATCGTCTCGGCGCTGTCAAAGATGCTGGCCAGGTCATCGGCGTGCAGTCTGGTCAGCGCGTTGATCGCACCCCGAGTCTGGGCCATGTTGGCGGCGGCTTGAATACCATGGCCGGCAATGTCGCCGATCACGATGCCGGCTCGCCCATCGTCGAGATCGATGATGTCGTACCAATCGCCCCCGAACCCCAGACCGTGATTCGACGGGATGTACCGCACCGCGGCGGTCACGCCATCGATCTGCGGGATGGCCGGCAGGAGTTGGTGCTGCAACGACTGGACCAGCTCGGCCCGCACGTCGCCGAGCTGCGCCCGCTCGAGCGATTGGGCGCACATCAAGGCAACGGTGGTGATGAGCGCAGTCTCGCTCGCCGAGAATTTTTGGCGTTGCGCCCATCCGATTCCCAACGCACCGATGATCGTGTTGTCGGAGCGCCGAAGCGGAACGGCAGCGCTGGCGGATGCGCCGATCTGCCTCGCCTCGTCGGCGAGTCGTTCGTAACGCGGCTGGAGCGAGTCGTGATCGGCGATGTAGATGTCCTCGCCGTTGTTCACCGCGTCGGTCAGCGGTGTGACCGAGTTGAGCGCGACGGTGTGGTGGTCGCCCGCGGTGTAGCCATGGATCAGGATGGGGACCCGAACGCGAAGTTGTCGCAGTTCGACGTCCAAGGTGGCGACTGCGGCGACGTGAGCCGCCAGCACCGTTGGCGCATGCTCGCTGATCGCGGCTGAGACCGCATCGGTGGTATCGGCTTGCACCAGCGCGTACGCCAGCGTCGCAAGGCGTTCGCGCACATCCATCTCCCTCCGCAGCGCGGCGGAGATGGCTGCGGAGTCCTCCAGGAGCGTGCGCAGGCGGATCTCGCCTTCCACTGCCAGCGCCAGGGCGCGCAGCGTCTCCATCTCGGCGGCAGACCACTCGCGCGGCACGAAATCGAGGACGCAGAACGTACCCACGACGTATTCGTCCACCGAACGGAGCGGGAACCCGGCCCAGGCGATGACACCCATCGCCTTGATGGCCGGATTCGATCGTGTGGTCTCGTGGAGGCGGGCATCGTCGACGATCAACGGTTGGTTCGAACTGACGGCGTACTGGCAGAACGAGTCCTCGACCGGGAGCTGTCGATGAGGGACCGAGTCGACCCCGACGCAGCTCTTCCAGAACGAGCGCGTGCCATCGACCACGTTGACGCAGGCCACCGGGACGTTCAATACCGCGACGGCCAGGCGCGTGATCCGATCGAAGGCCTCCTCGGGGCCAGTGTCGAGCAACCCGGTTGCGGCGACCGCAGCAAGACGGGCTGCGTCGTGAAGTGCTGTGAGCCGCTCGACGGATGCACGCCCATCGGGGCTCTCAGGTCGGGGCGGAGGAGGAGTGGCGCTCATGTGGTTCGGGCTGACCGGACAGCGTCAATCCGCGTTGTGGGCAGAGGTCGACGGATGGCAGGCTAGCGGGTAGGGTCCGACCCGGCTTTCGGAGACGTCATTGCGGCCGGCCAACCGCTGCGTGTGGCATGCAACGGGTCGACATCGCGTTTGCCCGAAAACCGGTTGGCCACCTCCTGTATCACCTGCGGCCGTACGGCCAGTCAGAGTGCCCGCCATGCTCGGCGTACGGCGTTGACGGCTGCGTCTTCGCTGACGCCGAGCTGGCGAGCGACCACGACCACCGACGCTGCAGCGCTTGCGAGACCGGCTGCCTGTTCGCGTTTGGTCGCCTTGGTCATCTCCAGCACGAATGTGCCCTGGCGGCCCCGGGTCTCGATCACGGTGTCTGTTTCGAGCTGGTCGTAGGCGCGCTCGATCGTCCCCTTGGCGAGTCCGAGGTCGGCGGCGAGTTGGCGGATCGTCGGTAACCGCGTCCCGGCTGCGAGGGTGCCGGAGGTGACCATCCGGGTGATCTGCTCGCGCACTTGTTCGTAGACCGGCAGTGCCCGACCGGGATCGACCGAGAGGATCACGCGAGTACGGGATCCCTGGATTCGGAGAGCAGGAAGTCGAGACCGAGCCGCCGGTTGTGCCACCACAGATACAGCCCGTACGTCCAAGCGGCGGCACCGACCAAGCGACCGAGCTGGCCGATCGCGGGTATCAGCGAGTAGCCGCCGCGGGCGACGAGCGCGAGTGCGAGGAAGGTTGCGGGGCGGGCGAGACCTCGCCCGATCGCCAACTCGCGAACCAGATCGTCAGCGCGGGTGAGCTGCGGCGAGACCGCCGGTCGCGGCCGAGCAGCGACACGCTGCTGGGCGATACGGGCTGCGCCGAGTACGGCCAGCGCGGCTGCGCCCCACCAGAAAGGAGCGGCCGAATCGCCCTCGACCAACATCGTGGTCACACCGGCAACGGCGACCGCTCCAGCCGCAGCCCCGACGCCGATCATCCGGTGAGCATCGTGCGTCATGAGGTAGTCGCCCACCTTGCGGACATCGAGTCGAGCGGTGCGCAGCCCGGTTCGGGGGCGGAAGTGGTGCATCTCGGCGAGTGCCGCACCGGCGCCGATCCCGGCCGTGCCGAGCAACAGCAGGTCGCCCTGCGAGGACGTGCCAAGTACAAAGGCGACGAAACCCGCGAAGCCACCGACGAAACGAGCCCAGCGCGCCCGGCCGAGCCACCGTGTGAGGAGTCGCTGCTGATCGGGATCGCGGGCAAGTCGCTGGGCGATGTCGGCTGCATCGGCATCAAAGCCGGCCAACTGCAGCGTGTAGCTGAGGACCACGGCGACCGCCAGCATCGACGCCATCGCCAGCATCGCGAGCCCGAGGAATGTGATCTCGTCATCGCTGCGCATCCACGTCACCAGCAGTGCCGTGAACAGCGCAACGGTGCCGATCAGTACCGGTGACCGCGTGATGGCCCGAGCCCGCCAGGTCGCTGCTCGCCGCATCGATTCCCCTCTTGACTGTCGCATTGTCATAGGACAATATGACAAACACTGCTCCCAGCGCAACAGGAAACCGATGCACACTCCGGACACCATCGATCCGATCGATCCGATCGACCAGCTCGTCCCGCCACCGCATCCGTGGTGGGTTCGGCTCGTCATCGGGCTCGCGATCGTCGTCACCGTCGGTGCTGGCTCGATCCTGTGGGGATCCGGCTACGTGTTCCCCCGACCGGAGTGTTGCGGCGATGGCGGTGGCGGCACACAGATGGCGCGAACCATTGACGGAACAGCCGTCGAGGTCATCGTGCCGTTCTTCAACTCGAGTGGGCGGACGCTACGGATCTCGGGTGCCACGGCGAACCTGCCCGGTGCCAACGTGGTGGGGATCGCGGTCGTTGATGGCGACCCCGAGACGTACCCGGTGAACGAGCCGGGGACGTACCCGGCAGACGTCGGCTCCTCGAGGGCGAACCTTGTGATCACGTTCGTACCCACACGGTGTCACGACGACGGCCGGCCGTGGGGCACCGTCGCCCTACAACTCGACGTGGTGAACGGTTGGTTGCCGTCTGTCGGGCGCACGTACACCCTCCCCAACGCCGTCGTCGGCACGGGACCGTCAGAGCTGCAGGTGTGGCCACCGGATGCCTTCGATTACTCACGCTTCACCACTCCGCTCGCGGCCGCCTGCGCACTGCTCGGGCCTCAGGCAGCCCGCTGAGCTCAAGATCTGGGCAGGATCCGTTTCGGATACCGAGAGGAATCCTGCCCAGATCTTGTGAGCTGCGGGTGCTGTGCGAGGATCGACCTGATGAGTGCCGCGGCCGAACCACCCACCGAACACTTCGATGTACTGATTGTGGGTGCTGGGATCTCCGGCATCGGCGGTGCGTACCACCTCCAAACCCAGCTCCCCGGCACGAGCTTCGTGGTCCTCGAAACGATGGACAGCTTCGGCGGGACGTGGCTCACCCACCGGTATCCGGGGGTGCGCTCCGACAGCGATCTGTACACCTTCGGCTACCGGTTCAAGCCGTGGACCGGCGCGCCGATCGCCACGGGTGCCGAGATCTTGAAGTACCTCGGCGAGGTGATCGACGACAACGATCTCGGTCGGCACATCCGGTACGGGCACACGATCTCGGACGCGGAATGGTCGAGCGAGCAGAACGTGTGGACCCTCACCGTCATCCGTGGCGACACTGGCGAGCAGCTGTGTTTCACCACCAACTTCTTGTGGATGTGCCAGGGGTACTACCGCCATGCCAATGGCTACACCCCCGACTGGCCGGGCATCGATCGGTTCGCCGGTGAGGTCGTGCACCCGCAGACCTGGACCGACCAAGTTGACTACGCCGGCAAGAACGTGGTGGTCATCGGCTCCGGTGCCACGGCAGCAACACTGGTGCCGGCCATCGCCGCCGAGTGCGGGCACGTCACGATGTTGCAGCGCTCGCCGACCTACTTCTTTGCCGGCGGCAACGTCAACGAACTGGCCGACACCTTGCGCACTCTCGATATCCCCGACGAGTGGACCCACGAGATCGTGCGCCGCAAGATCCTCCTCGACCAGCAAGCGATGACGCAGCTCTGCCTGGAAGAACCCGAGTTGGCCAAGCACGAACTGGTCGAAGGGGTGCGTTCCCACCTGGGGCCCGACTACGACATCGAGACGCACTTCACGCCCCGCTACATGCCGTGGCGGCAGCGGCTCGCGCTCGTACCCGACGGCGACCTGTTCACCGCGATCACGTCGGGCAAGGCGTCGGTGGTGACCGACGAGATCGACCACTTCACCGAGACGGGAATCGCGTTGCGGTCCGGTGCCGAGCTGGCAGCCGACATGGTGATCACGGCCACCGGCTTCGATCTCAGCGTGCTCGGCGACATCCGGTTCTGCATCGACGGTGAGCCGCTGGTCTTCTCCGACACAGTCACGTACCGCGGGATGATGTTCACCGGTGTGCCCAACATGGCGTGGGTGTTCGGCTACTTCCGGGCCAGCTGGACGCTGCGCGCCGACCTGATCGCCGACTTCGTGTGCCGGTTGCTCGGCCACATGCGCGAGATCGGTGCGGTCCGCGTGACGCCGGCGTTGCGCGATGACGATGCCGAGATGGAGCTCCTCGGCTGGATCGACCCGGAGAACTTCAACCCCGGCTACATCATGCGCGGCATGCACCTGCTGCCGCGGCGAGGCGACAAGCCCGAATGGCAGCACAGCCAGGACTACTGGACCGAGAAAGACACGCTGCCGACCGCGGCGCTCGACGACGGGTGCCTGACCTACAAGTAATCAGGCGTCCCAAAATCAGGCGTCCCAAATCACGCGTTGCGGATGAGTTCGAGCAGCTGGGACGGGCCGAGTGGGAACCGTGTGGGGTGCACGCCGAGGTGGGCCAAGGCGTCGTGGATTGCGTTGGCCAGCGCCGGCGGCGAACCGATCGCGCCACCTTCGCCCATGCCCTTGTAGCCGCCGATCGACGGTGACAGGGTTTCGATGTGGCCGTACTCGATGTCGGGAATCTCTGGTGCCGACGGCAGCAGGTAGTCGAGGAACGTGGTGGCCTGCGGGTTGCCGGAATCGTCGTAGATCATGTGCTCGAACAGCACACCGCCGATGCCTTGCACAACACCGCCGGCGATCTGTCCTTCGACCACCATCGGGTTGATCATCCGGCCGCAATCCTCCGACACGATGTAGCGCAGGATCGTGGTCATCCCGGTCTCGACGTCGACCTCGACCGTGCACGCGTGAGCAGCGTTCGACCATGTGAACTGGCCCGGCGGGCGGTACCTGGCGATGGTCTCCAAGCCTTGTTCCATATCGGCCGGGAGGGCCTCGGGCATCATGTACGCCATCGATGCGATCGCCGCGAACGGCAACGCCTTGGCCGGTGTGCCGCGTACCGACACCATCGAGTTGGCGACCTCCATGTCTTCGGGTGCCGCCTCCAATGTGTGCGCGGCGATCTGGACGATCTTGTCCTTCATCCGCAGCGCCGCCGTTTGCGCGGCCCCGCCGGCGATGACCGCGCTGCGGCTGCCACCGGTACCGGGCCCCATCGGGCTCGACGACGTGTCGCCCTGTACGAGCACGACATCGGCGATGTCGCAGCCGAGGTGCTCGGCGACAATCTGCGGGATGGTGGTTTCCAGGCTGTGGCCGTGGTTGCCGGTGGACATCGCCACGCTCACCTTGCCGGTGATGTCCATTCGCATGATCGCCTGATCGGACGACAGGATGCCGAACGCGATCGCCGACGGTTCCATGTACACCGCGAGACCCATGCCGATCAAACGACCCTCGGCGCGAGCAGCAACCTGTTCGGCCCGGAATGCGGCGACATCGAGAATTTCCAGCGC
>JAYURF010000583.1:0-2972 GCA_043756365.1 Acidimicrobiales bacterium | reverse complement strand
TGGGCGCCGAGATCGAGTACGCGGTGATGGAACTCGACGGGCAGCGTTACATCCTCGCCGACAGCCGCCTCGCAGCCTACGAGCGCGAATTCGACGGTGCCGAACGCGTCGGGACCCTGCTGGGCGCCGACCTGGTCGGGCGCCGGTACAGCCCATTGTTCCCCTTCTTCGCCGACACCCCGAACGCTTTTCATGTTCTCGTTGCCGATTTCGTCACAACCGACGACGGAACGGGCGTCGTGCACCTCGCACCGGGTTTCGGCGAGGACGACCAGATCGTGTGCAACGCAGTCGGCATCCCCACCATCTGCCCGATGGACGAGCACGGCCAGTTCACCGCCGAAGTCACACCGTGGGCAGGTCTGCACGTGTTCGACGCCAACCCGGAGGTGATCAAAGAGCTCAAGGCTCGCGGTGCGGTGGTTCGCCACGACACGTATCAGCACTCGTACCCGCACTGCTGGCGGTGCGCCGAGCCGTTGGTGTACCGGGCAATCAGCTCGTGGTTCGTGCAGGTCACCGCGTTCCGTGACCGGATGGTCGAGTTGAACGAGCAGATCAACTGGGTGCCCGAGCACGTCAAAGACGGCAACTTCGGCAAGTGGTTGGAAAACGCCCGCGACTGGAGCATCAGTCGCAACCGGTTCTGGGGTTCACCGATCCCCGTGTGGAAGAGTGACGATCCCAACTATCCGCGAGTCGATGCGTACGGATCGATTGCTGATCTGGAACGTGACTTCGGCGTCACCGTCACCGATCTGCACCGTCCCCAGGTGGACGATCTGGTCCGCCCGAACCCCGACGACCCGACTGGCGTCTCGATGATGCGTCGCGTGCCGCAGGTGCTCGACTGCTGGTTCGAGTCGGGTTCGATGCCGTTCGCTCAGGTGCACTACCCGTTCGAGAATCAGGACTGGTTCGAGCAGCACTACCCCGGCGACTTCATCGTCGAGTACATGGCCCAGACCCGCGGTTGGTTTTACACGTTGCACGTGCTGGCGACGGCGCTGTTCGACCGTCCGGCGTTCACGAACTGTGTGAGCCACGGAAACGTGCTCGGTGACGACGGCATGAAGATGTCCAAGAGCCTGCGCAACTACCCCGATCCCATGGTGGTGTTCGACTCCCACGGCAGTGATGCCATGCGTTGGCATCTGCTCAGCTCGGCCATATTGCGCGGCGCTGACTTCGCCGTCACCGAAGAGGGCATGCGCGACACCGTCCGCCATGTGCTGCTCCCGATCTGGAACACCTGGTACTTCCTGGCTCTCTACGCGAACGCCGAAGGCCGGACCGGAACGTTCCGCACCGACTCGGCAGATCTGCTCGACCAGTACATCTTGGCCAAGACCCACGATCTCGTGGCCGATGTGACCGTGGCGATGGAGGCGTATGACCTGTTCGCCGCGTGCGGCACCATCCGGTCGTTCCTCGATGCGCTGACGAACTGGTATGTGCGCCGCAGCCGCGACCGGTTCTGGGTCGGCGATCAGGATGCGATCGATACCTTGCACACGGTGCTGGCGCTCCTCTGCCGGGTTTCGGCACCGTTGCTGCCGCTGACCGCCGAAGCGGTGTATCGCGAGTTGACCGGCGAGCGAAGCGTGCATCTGACCGAGTGGCCGTCGGCCGAATCGATCCCCGCTGATCGTGAACTGGTGGGGGCGATGGATCTCGCCCGCGACGTGTGCAATGCGGCCCTGCGAGTCCGCAAGGGGCACCAACGGCGTGTCCGTCAGCCGCTCACATCGCTCACCGTGGCAGTGCCGGGCGCCGAACGGCTAGCCGGGCTCGCGGGACTGATCGCCGACGAGGTGAACGTGAAAAATCTGGTGCTCACCGAGGACGTTGCCGCTGTGGCCACCTACGACCTCCAGGTGGTACCGGCCACGCTTGGTCCTCGACTCGGATCGAACACGCAAACGGTGATCAAGGCGGTCAAGGCGGGGGAATGGACGCGCGACGGCGATGCCGTCATCGCCGGCGGCGTCGAGTTGTACCCCGGCGAGTATCAGCTCAAGCTTGTTGTGGCCGGCGGTGGTGCCAGTACGTCGCTGTCGAACGGTGCCGGGGTCGTCCTGGTCGACATCGAGCTGACGCCCGAGTTGGAAGCCGAAGGGGTGACCCGCGATCTCATCCGGCTCGTGCAGCAGGCCCGCCGCACCGCGGGGCTGGAGGTGTCTGACCGCATCGACCTCGTTCTCGGCCTGCCAGGAGCGGTTCGCCGTCAGATCGCCGACTTCCATGGCGAGCTGACTGCGGAGACGCTCGCCACATCGCTGTCGTTCGACGACGACGCAGTGGGCGCTGCGGCAACGGAGCGGGCGAACACTGAGCTCGACGGTGAACCCATCTACATCGGGGTCAGTCGCGCCGGATGACGGCTTCGGCATGGCGCGACCTTGTGGCATGTCCGATAGCATCCGGCGCTCAGCTCGGTTGATGGAGGAGTATTCGATCATGGCCACAGCCAAGAAGAGCCCAGCCGGAACACGCTCGGCCACAACAACGAAAGCTGGGGCCGCGAAGGCAGCGGCGGCACGATCATCGGCCCCGTCCAGTTCGGTCAAGGCTCCGAAGTCGACGGGCACCGCCGTAGTCGCGGCGAAGACCGCCCCGGCAAAGACAGCCCCGGCGAAGCCCGCTTCAGCAAAGACCGTTTCAGCAAAGACAGCCCCGGCGAAGAGCGCCCCGGTGAAGGCTGCTTCAGTGAAGACCGCCCCGGTCAAGGCTGCGCCCGCAAAGACCGCCCCGGTCAAGGCTGCGAAGCGCATCGCAAAAGCGGGTGGGGCATCCAATCACTCGGTGCCCGCAGCGGCCGAGGTCGCGACGCCATCGCTGGACCGCAAGCCCATGCCCGCCAAGAAGGTTCCCACCCCGCCGACACCGGTTCTCGCAATCCCGCCGGTGAAAGGTGTGACCAAAGAAGGCATCTCCTTCACCAAAGATTTTGATGCCAAGTTCCTCATTTC
>JAYURF010000582.1:0-2987 GCA_043756365.1 Acidimicrobiales bacterium | reverse complement strand
CTGGCCCTGCGCGGCTCGTCCCCGGAGGTCGCACTGCAGCCATCGGCGTCCCTGCGCCGGCGCTGGCTGGGTTCGTACGTCGACCAGCTCGTGTTGCGCGACGCGGCATTGCACGATCAAGGTCGCGATCCCACCAAGCTGCGCCGCTACCTCGCCGCCCTCGCCGCCAACACTGCCGGGGTCACCGAACACAAAACCATCTACGACACGGCCGGCACAACCCGCGTCACGGGCGTGGCCTACGACGGTTTGCTCGAGCTGTTGTTCGTCACCGAACAGATCCCGGCCTGGCATTCCAACCGCCTGAACCGGCTGACCCGATCTCCGAAGCGGTACCTCACCGAACCGGCCTTGCTCGGCCCATTGCTCGGCATCGACGAACGAAGCGCGTTGCGCATCGGGGACATCCTCGGCAGGTTGCTCGACTCGTTCGTGGTCAGCCAACTTCGTCCCGAGATCGAGGTTGCCCGGTGGCAGCCGCGCCTACATCACCTTCGTCAGGAAGGCGGCGCGCACGAGATCGACATCGTCGCCGAATACCCGGGCGGCAATGTGGTCGCCATCGAGGTGAAGGCAACGAGTGCGCCGAAGCCCGCCGACGGCCGCCATCTCGGCTGGCTGCGCGATCAGCTCGGAGATGACTTCATCGCCGGCATCGTGTTCCACACCGGGCCGCGGGTCATTCGGATCGACGACCGGATCGCCGCGCTTCCGATCTCGTGCATGGGGCTGACGGACGCCGCGGTCGCTGCGGTTGTTCGGGGCCGTGAAGACAGGGCATCCGGTACGGTCTTCAGCGGACATCTACACAGAGGAGGTCGACAGTGGGAGAGATCGTTGGCGCGGGGATCGTGTCGCACATCCCCCCCATCGTGTTGAGCGCCGACGTGCAACACGAGCTCTACGGCGACGCGGGCACCACGCTCGTCGATGGCCTGCACCGGCTGCGCCGCGAACGCTTCGATGCACTCGATGTGGACACCGTGGTGGTCTTCGACACGCACTGGTTCTCCACGGTCGAACACATCATCACCGCCCACGAGCAACGCTCGGGCATCTTCACCAGCGACGAACTGCCGCGCGGCATGTGCCAGGTGCCGTACGCGATGCGCGGTGACCCGGATCTGGCGCACGCGTTCGCCGCCGCAGGAGCTGGGCGCACCGACACCCGCGTGCTCGCGTGCGCCGACCCGTACCTCCTGCCGCACTACCCCACCATCAACCTGTTGCCATTCCTGCAACGCGACGAAGCATGGGTGAGCATGGGCGTGTGTCAGACCGGCACCCCCGACGATTGGTTGCTCGCCGGCGAGCTCTTGGCACAGGCCGTCGCAGCTGTCGATCGGCGCGTGGTGCTGCTGGCGTCTGGCGGGTTGTCCCACCGCTTCTGGCCGATGCGCGAGTTCGCGCTGCACGAAGCTGCCAGCCCGGAACACATTCGCACGCCCGAGGCACGCTCCGCCGACGAGCGGGTCATCGCGCTCCTGGAGGCAGGCGACCATGCCACGGTGATTGACGAATGGCCCGAGTACCGCACCCATTCGCCGGAGGGTTTCTTCGCCCACTACTTGATGATGGTCGGCGCGCTCGGCGGATCATCGTGCACGGCAACGGGCGAGCGGTTCTCCGACTACGAATCCTCGGCGGGCACCGGCCAGGTGCACGTCTGGTTCGACAGCCCGTTCACGCGCTAAGCACCACGAATGCGATTCGCCAACCTTCATGGTCGGGCCACCCTCATGGTTGCCGGCAGCTCCGACCCAACCGATCCGCACGGCGGCACCGATCGAGCGGTCGACATCGAGCGCGCGTCCAGTGGCGCGCTGTCGTCCGATCCAGGGGTGTACGTCGATCTCGCCAACCACACCGCGCTACGCGCCATCGCCGAGCGTGCGGTGCCGGGCGAGTGGCCGGTACTCGATCCGACCGCGCTGGGCGCGCCTGTTCCCCGTCCGCCGAAAGGACTCGGGGTGGGCCTCAACTACCGCACTCACGCAGCAGAGAGCGGACGCGAGCTCCCTACCGAGCCGCACCTGTTCGGCAAGACCGACAACTGCGTCTGCGGCCCATTCGACGATGTGATCGCCCCGGCCGGACGGCATGAGATCGACTTCGAAGCCGAGGTGGTGATCGCGTTCGGCCGCACCTGCAAGGGCGCGACCGAAGCTGACGCGTGGAGCTACATCGCCGGGGTGATGTGCGGGCAGGACATCTCAGACCGCGGCGAGCAGTTCCGCCTACCGATCAAACAGTTCACGATCGCCAAGAGCTACGACACCTTCGGCCCGACCGGCCCGGTGCTTGTGACGCCCGACGAGCTCGCCGACCGAGATGCGCTCGAGCTCACCGGCGTGGTCAGTGGTGAGGTGATGCAACACGCCAACACGAGCGACCTGATCTTCACCGTGCCGGCCCTGGTGGTGTGGCTCAGCCGGTTCATGACCTTCGGCCCGGGCGACCTGGTGTGGACCGGTACTCCCGGCGGAGTTGGCGAAGCCCGCTCGCCGCAACGGTTCCTGGTGGACGGCGACGTGATCGAGACCACCGTGTCCGGCGTCGGCACGATGCGCAACACGGTGCGCGTCCGGTGAACCCGGCGCACGTGAACCCAGCATGAACATCATCACCGGGGGCGACCGCAGCGTTTCGTACGGAGGCCGGTTCACCGGCACCGTCGAGTTGGAGATGCTCCAGGCGGCCGAGCCTGGCACCACGCAGCCAGACACGGCGCTTGTCCACTTCCACGACGGCGCAGTCACGTTCTGGCACTCGCACCCCGGCGGCCAGCACCTGTATGTCGTCAGCGGCGCAGCCCGAGTTGGTACCGAAGCCGACGGTGAGGTCGAGTTGGCCGTCGGTGCGCTGGTGGTGTGCCCGGCCGACGAGCCGCACTGGCACGGAGCGATGCCCGGGCACGACACCACCCTGCTCGCCGTCACCTGGGGCACCACCGCCTGGACCGACCGCCGCCCCAACTGATCCGACGA
>JAYURF010000581.1:0-3005 GCA_043756365.1 Acidimicrobiales bacterium | reverse complement strand
GCCAGCTCTCGTGGCAGAGCAGGCTGGCCAACCCGGCGTGGCTTGCCCAGCCGAACGATGGCCACCGAGCGCTCGTCGACCTCGAACGCTCGGGTCGGCTCCACACGTTGGTCACGCAGAACATCGACGAACTCCACCAGCGGGCGGGGTCATCGCCCGAATTGGTCGTGGAGGTGCACGGCACGATGCGTCAGGCGTTGTGCTGGGCGTGTCGTCGGCAGTGGCCGATGGAGGTGTTCCTCGAGAGGGTTCGTGCCGGGGAACGCGATCCGCGCTGTCCCGACTGCGGCGGCATCGTGAAGTCGGCGACGATCAGCTTCGGGCAGTCGCTCGTGGAAGCGGACATCAACCGGGCGATGGAGGCCGCGAACGTGGCCGACGTGCTCCTCTGCGTGGGGTCGACGCTTTCGGTCGGGCCGGTCAACCAGATGGTCCCGGTGGCGTTTCGGTCGGGCGCGGCGATCGTGATCCTCAACGGCGAGCCGACGGAGATGGATCGTCTTGCCACGGTGGTGCTGCGCGGCCCGATCGGGACCCTACTCCCGGCGCTGGTGGTGTGACCGAAACCCGAGTGAGTTGGTCGGGTTTTGAACTAGGTTGTTGGCCATGGCTTCGTTCCGTGAACTCCTGTCGGCCGCCAAGTCGCAGATCGCCGAGGTGTCGACCGACGAAGCGGCGTCACGTATCACCACCGCCGGCACGGTCGTGCTCGATGTGCGTGAGCCCGACGAGTACGAGCAGGGCGCCCTCGTCGATGTCGTCCACATCCCGCGCGGCCATCTCGAAGCCCAGGTCGAGGCCCGCATCTCCGGTCACGACACACCGATCGTCGTCTATTGCGCCGGTGGTGTCCGGTCGGCCTTCGCGGCGAAGACACTTGGGGAGCTCGGCTACACCGACGTGGTCTCGATGGCCGGCGGATTCGGGCGATGGAAGGACGAGGGCAAGCCGTGGAAGGCCCCGGCATCGCTCACCCCGGAGCAGCGCAACCGCTACCAGCGCCATCTCCTGCTTCCCGAGGTGGGGGAAAAGGGACAACTCGCGCTGTTCGAGAAAAAGGTCCTGATGATCGGCGCCGGCGGGCTCGGTTCACCCGCAGCGCTGTATCTCGCCGCGGCCGGCGTTGGCACGCTCGGCATCGTCGACATGGACGTGGTCGACGCGTCGAACCTGCAGCGCCAGATCCTGCACAACCTCGACCGCATCGGTGACCGCAAGGTCGACTCGGCGAAGAAGACCCTCACGCTGATGAACCCCGATCTGAACGTCGTCACCTACGACACCCGCCTCGGGGCCGACAACATCGAAGCGATCATGACCGGCTACGACCTCATCGTCGACGGCACCGACAACTTCCCGACCCGCTACCTCGTCAACGATGTGTCGCTCAAGCTCGGCATCCCCGTGGTGTTCGGTGCGTTGTTCCGCTTCGACGGCCAGGTGACGATCTTCAAGCCCCACGACGGCCCGTGCTACCGGTGCATGCTCCCCGAACCGCCGCCGGCGGAGATGGCGCCGTCGTGCGCCGAGGCCGGTGTGCTCGGCGTTCTCCCCGGCATCATCGGCTCGCTCCAGGCGATGGAGGCGATCAAATACCTGCTGAACCTCGGTGATTCACTGTCGGGTCGTCTGCTCACCTACGACGCGCTGGAAGCCAGCTTCCGCCCGCTGAAGATCCGCCGTGACCCGAACTGCCCGGCGTGCTCGATCGACCCAAAGGACATCGTGATCGCTGAGTACGACGAGCTCTGCATGCCCCATCGCCACTAGGGCGAGTGATGGACGACTCCGGAGGTTGGTACCTCAGTCGCTCCCGGAGCGACTGAGGCACCAACCTCGCGTGGCATCTACGAGATCTTGGGTGCGTCGGCGCCGAGGAACTGGGTGCGCAACTCGCGCTTGAGGACCTTGCCGGTGGCATTGCGCGGCAGTGCCTCGACGATGGCGATGTCGTTGGGCACCTTGAACTTGGCGAGGCGCGGGACACAATGCTCGACGACCGTCGCCCGATCGATCGTCGTCCCGGGCTTGAGCGCGATGACGGCCAGACCGACCTCGCCCCATTTGTCGCTCGGAACGCCGATGATCGCAGCCTCGGCAACCTGCGGGAGTTGGTACAGCACGTTCTCGATCTCGGCCGGGTAGACGTTCTCGCCGCCGGAGATGTACATGTCCTTCCACCGGTCCACGATGTAGACGAAGCCCTCGTCGTCAGTACGGGCGGCATCACCGGTCTTGAGCCAGCGACCCTCGAATGCGGCGGCCGTTGCGTCGGGGCGGTTCCAGTACCCCGGCGTGATGTTCGGACCGGCGACCCAGAGCTCTCCGATCTCGTTCGGTCCGCAGTCGCCGCCCTCGTCGTTGACGATGCGCATCTCCGTGTGCAGCAGCACCTTGCCGGTCGATCCGATCTTGCGCAACGAGTCGCCCGGATCGAGGAAGATGCACGCTGGACTGGTCTCCGTCATACCGAAGCCCTGCACCATGTTCACCCCACGGCCGGCCCACGTCTCCATGATCGTAAGTGCGCATGGTGCCCCTCCCACCCCGGCGACCCGCAAACGGGACAGGTCGGTGTCGGCGAAGTCGGGATGCTGCATCATGAACTGATACGGCGCCGGCACGGCGAAGAAGTGCGTGACGCCCTGTTTCGGATCGCCGATCACCCGAAGTGCCTCGCCCGGATCGAACGCCTTCAGGATGACGACGGTGCCGCCGGCGTGAAGAACCGGGTTGCAGTAGCAGTTCAAGCCGCCGGTGTGGAAGAGCGGAAGGACGTTGAGGTGCACGGTATCGAGTCCGATGCCACCGGGAATGCCGAGGTTGATGCAGTTCCAGAAGTTCATGCCGTGGGTGATCATGGCCCCCTTCGGGTGACCCGTAGTTCCGGAGGTGTACATGATCGTGACCACGTCGTCGTGAGTGAGTTCCTCGCAACTGTTCTCCTGCCCCATGAACTGATCGACCACTGACTCGTACGGGTTTGCCGACCCGGAGGAGTCGAT
>JAYURF010000580.1:0-3022 GCA_043756365.1 Acidimicrobiales bacterium | reverse complement strand
GGCGTCACGCTGCCGCAGCAGGCCGGGTGCTGGCGACGGGTCTCGCGACGTCGAGTTGCCTCGCCGCCGTGGGTGCTCTCGCTCGGGCAGAACCGCCCGATCAATGGGCCTCGGTCGCTTCGGCCACCCCCGACCCCGTCGTTGCAGTCGAGACCGTGCACCGCACCGTCTACGTCGACGAGTTCGGCAACCCCGTCGCTGCACCCACGGGTCCAGCGGCAGCAGCAGCGCCGCTCGATCCGACCGCCGTGGCACGAGCAGTCGATCCAGCCGCCCCGGCGGTACCCGCAGCGACGGGAGTCGGAGCGTTACCGGTTGCCGCCGGACTGACCGTCGGCGCAGCGGCCGTCGTACCGGCAGCATTGCCTGTTGACGCTGGGCCGGCACCGGTCGGTCAGGCCCCTGAAGCCGCGCCCACCCGCGCCCCATCGCCAACGCCGGCATCCGCACCCGCCGTTTCACCGGCCCCAACTCCCGCGACCGCACCCGAGGTGGCACCCGCAGCCGAGTCGGCACCGGCACCCGAGACTGCACCAGCACCCGAGACCGCACCAGCACCCGCACCGGCATCTGCTCCCGCACCGGCACCGCCTCCAGCCCCGGCACCGGCCCCGGCACCGGCCCCGGCACCGGCCCCGCCGCCGGCGTGCCAAGGCACGGGATGCTGACGCTCGAATCGGAGCGCACTTGGTTGCGTACCTCGGCCCGGCTGATGGGGTGCACCGTCGAACTGATGATCGACGGTGCCCCTGCGCTGGTTCCTCGGGCGTTTGAACGGCTACGCGAGCTCGAACGGGTGTGGACCAGGTTCGTGCCCACTAGCGAGCTGAACGAACTACACCGGTCCGCAGGTACGTGGACGCCCGTGAGCGACGACCTGTTCCGGGCGTTGTCGTGGTGCAACCGGCTCGCCACCGAGACCGGCGGGCTGTTCGATCCGACCATTCGTGCGGCGTTGGAATCGTGGGGATACGACCGCACGTTCGCCGACATCGACCGGACCGCCGCGGCACCACGCTCGTCACAGCCATCTCCCGGCACGGGCGCCATCGAGCTTGATCGGCGCACCCGGCGAGTACGACTTGCCGAGGCAACGGCGGTCGATCTTGGTGGCATCGGCAAGGGACTCGGCGCCGACATCATCGCCGGCGAACTCATCGCGGCCGGGGCGCGCGGCGTGTACGCGTGCCTCGGCGGCGACATCCACGTCGCGGGGGAATGCCCCGAAGGCGGGTGGCCGGTGCCGCTGCTGCATCCCGTGACCGGCGAGGCGTTCGCGCATCATCAGCTCACCGAGGGTGGCCTGGTGATGAGCACGGTGGCGATCCGGCGCTGGACCCGCGACGGCGTCGACGCTCATCATCTGATCGACCCACGCAGCGGGGCCCCGGCGAACACCGATGTCCTCGCCGTAGCCGTCGCGGCGCGCAGTTCTGCCCGGGCCGAGGCCATCGCCAAGGCGGCAATCGTCGCGGGTAGTGTCGAAGGGCGCGATCTGCTCGAACGTTGCGACGTGACCGCATGGATGGTGGTCGAGCACGGAATCATCGCGTTGGGAGTGCGCTGATGTTGGCCGTCACCGAAAAGTTGGCGTGGTACGTGGCTCGCTCGAGCGGGCTCATCGCATGGGCGATTGTCACCGCCAGCATCCTGTGGGGAATCACCCTGTCCAGCCGGCTGGTTCGCAAGCGCGGCATTCCTGCATGGCTGCTCGATCTGCACCGCTACCTCGGCACGTTGTCGATCGTGTTCACCGCCGTGCATCTCGTCGCGCTCGTGGCCGACAACTGGGTCTACTTCGGGTGGAAGGAACTGTTCATCCCGATGGCCACCGAGTGGCGACCTGGCGCGACCGCATGGGGGATCGCTGCGTTCTACCTGATGCTGGCGATCCAGATCACGTCATGGATGATGCGTCGCCTGCCGCGGCGCCTCTGGCACGCCATCCATCTCACCAGCTTCCCGTTGTTCATCGCCGCCACGATCCACGGCTTCCAGTCCGGTGCCGACCGGTCGAATCGGCTGGTGCAGTGGCTGGCATTCGTCGGGATCACGCTCGTGATCACGCTCGTCATCTTCCGCGTCCTCACCTTCAAGCCGCGGAAGCGAAGGCGCACGCGGCCAGGTGCGAGCACGTCGGTAACATCACCGGTCGATGAGATGGCGTCAACACCTTCGTGAGGCCTGGCGGCAATCGGGTTCGATGCTGTGCGTCGGCCTCGATCCCGCTCTCGACAAGCTGCCCGAGCCGTTCGCCCATGCGGCCGACCCGCTCGACGCGCTCGAGCAGTTCTGCCGCGAGATCGTCGACGCAACCGCCGACGTGGTGTGCGCGTTCAAGCCGCAGATCGCCTACTTCGCCGCGCACCGGGCCGAAGCGCAGCTCGAACGGATCTGCGCCCACATTCGCGTTTCCCATCCGCACGCCCTGCTGATCCTCGACGCCAAGCGTGGCGACATCGGCCCGACAGCGGTGCAGTACGCGCGCGAGGCATTCGACCGTTACGGCGCCCATGTCGTCACGGTCAATCCGTACCTCGGCTACGACTCGATCGTGCCGTTCCTGCGGCATCCCGGCTACGACGGGCACGGCGTGTTCGTTCTGTGCCGCACGTCGAACCCGGGCGGCGACGACTTCCAGTCGCTCAAGGTCGATGGCGAGCCGCTGTATCAACGAGTTGCCCGCACGGTGGCTGAAACGTGGTCACCGAACGGCGAATGTGGGTTGGTGGTCGGTGCCACGTATCCGCGCGAACTGGCCGCCGTACGGGCGATGGTGGGCGACATGCCGCTGCTGGTGCCCGGCGTCGGGGCACAGGGCGGCGACGTTGCTGCCACGGTTGCGGCAGGAGCCGACGCCGACGGATTCGGGATGGTGATCAACTCGTCGCGGGCGGTGCTCTATGCGTCGTCGGGTGCCGACTTCGCCGATGCGGCGCGCGCTGTCGCCGTCGCCACCCGCGACGAGATCTCCCGCTGCGCCGCGAGCCTGACGAGCTGAGCCAGCGCGCCCCGATCCAGC
>JAYURF010000579.1:0-8475 GCA_043756365.1 Acidimicrobiales bacterium | reverse complement strand
GATCGAGAAGAGCCACTCTGATGTCGCGCACATCACACGCACCCGTCCGCATCACCGCGGCGGCCACCCTGCTCGCCGTGTTCGGCGCGGTCCCGGCTGCCGTCGTGTCCTTCGTCGGGCTTCCACGGTGGGCGGAGATCTCCGCCGCGGCCAGTACCGGTCGCATCAATGACGGTGCCATCGTGAGCATCGGTACCACCTTGTTCCTCGGGCTGTGGGCATGGTTCGCGCTCACCGCACTCGCCGAGGCAGTGCGGGTGTTGGCGTGGCGAGGCGGCGACCCGACACGCAGTTTGACTCCGGTTACGTCGTCGCCGAGTGGGATGGTGAAGCGGCTCGTGCGCGTGGCGTTGATCTCGACCACCGTTGCGGTCACCACGGTCGCGCCCATGCTGCGCAACGACCGCCAGGTTGCGGCGTACTCCGCGGCACCGATCAGCGCGCCGGTCACCGCGCCGATTCGCTCGTTGCCGAGCGATCGAGACCCCGCCGACGCGCTTCGCTCGTCGGGTCGCGAGACGCCCTACTCCGTTGCCGTTCGCCTTGGTGACGTCGACCTCCGCACCCAGATCATCGAGCTCAACGCCGGCCGCATGACACCGGCCGGTGGCACGTGGTCGGGTGGCGTGTTCCCGGCCGGCATGACCGTGGTGCTCCCGGTCGGAGCTGCGCTACCGCACACCGTCACCTGGACGACCTACACCGTGGTGCACGACGACTCGGTGTACCGGATCGCCACCAGCATTGCCGAGCAACAGCGCGCGGGCGACGGCGCCAGGGTGCGAGACGTTGCCGATCAGATCCTGGAACGAAACCTTGGACGACGGATGATCGACGGCGCGGTGTTCGACGACGCGTCGCTGATCCAACCCGGCTGGCAGCTCGATGTACCCGTCGCAGTCCCGGCCGAGTCTGGTGGCACGGCGCAGGCTGCGACGCCGGCGACCGGGGCGGTCGGCAGTGTTCCCGCATCCGGGGTCGATGCCACGCCGAGTTCTGACGCCCTCGAACCGGCCTCGTCGTTGCATCACGTGGTGATAGCCGGCGACAGCTACTGGGGAATTGCGGAGGCCCATCTCGAGCGCGCCGGCCCGGCGACCGCCCATGAGATCGCGATGTTCAGCGATGCGCTGGTTGCCATCAATGCTCCACTGCTCGGCCACGACATCGAGACGCTGCTCGTCCCCGGCGACGAAGTGCGTTGGGGCCCGCTCCCCGTCGCCCCACCACCGGCTGCGAGCCCGATGCCTGCGAGCCCGACGACATCGGCGCCGGCCGACACGGCGGCCGTCGACACCGATGACACCGTCGTCGACACAGTTGACAGCGCCGTCGACACAGTTGACAGCGCCGTCGGCACCGATGACAGCGCCGTCGGCACCGATGACACCGCCATCGACACCGATGACACCGCCATCGACACCTCCGTCGACATCGCTGCTGATACGGCGACGGCCATGGTCCCGGTACCTGTTCCACCTCGTGCGACCGACGCTGCGTCGGAGCCTGGCCTCGCTCTCAGCACAAGCGCAGCGACCGGAGAATCGCCGATCAACCGAAGTCTGGCTGGGGCGGTGTTGGTGGCCGCCGGGGCGATCGGCCTGATCGAATCACGACGTCGCAGGATGCTGCGCGGCTCCACACCGCGTACCCGCCTCACCCCCCCATCGCCGGAGATCGCGGCCACGGAGCGGGTGATGCGCTCGCTCGACAGCGTGCAGCGCTCGGTTCGCCTCGATCTGGCACTTCGCAGCGCCGGGCACGCGCTGGGGTCCAGCGGCGGTCACGTGCTGGCAGTGTTCGGTCGAGCCACTGGTGAACTCACCCTGGTTGTCGATCGCGCCGGCATGGCGGCCCCCGAGCCCTGGACTGCTGGCGGGGACACGGCTGGCTGCACGACGGCCACGTGGCACCTCGCCGCACACGTCACCGAGGAACGGTTGGCCGAGGACGGCCGCCTGTCGGGGCAGCCATGCCCGACACTGGTGCAACTGGGTACCGTCGTCACGTCAACAATGGTCCCTGGCGTGGAAAACAGCGAGCTGTTCGTCGATCTGGAGGCGTTCGGCATGTTGTGCATCGATGGGCCCGACGACGCCACGGGCGACATCATCCGCGGCCTCGTCGCATCGTTGCAGCTGTCACCGGTCGGGCAGATGGTGAACATCGTCGGCCACCGCTTGCGCGGCAGTGGTGCTGACCCGACCGGCACCGGCGACGATCTGGCTGGACCGGCCATCGTGGGGACGACCCCGATCGAGCACACCGACAGCCTCGATGACGCGCTCGACCGGGCCGCGGTGATGCTCGGGTCGACCCCGACCGCGATCAGCGGACGGCGGACCTTTGAGCTGCGCTCGCGCGGGACCGGTGGCGAAACCTGGGAGCCCGTGGTGCTGATCTCGGCCGAGTCGTCGCCCGACGCGGCCGTGGCCCACGATCTCGTGGCGGCGAGCGGCAGCGGTGGACGCGGCTTGGCGGTTGTGTTGGCCGGTGCCGTCGACGGTGCAGGCCTGACGCTGCGCGCCGCAACCGGCGCATGGATGTTGGACCGACTGGGTGTCGGCGTGGTGCCCGTGGGGATATCGGTCGGTGATCGAGCGGCACTCGTCGACACCATCGTGGGGGCCGCCGACGTGATCACCCTTGCCCGCCCCCAGGACCTCATCGCCGCACAACCCATCGAGGCGTCTCCCGTCGAGGTGTTCGCCGACGCCGAGTGGGAGCTGATGGTGCACACCCTGGGCACGGTGGCTGTGACGACGAGATGCGGCGAGACCGTGGCGTTCGAACGTGGGAAGGCATTGGAACTGGTGGTGTGGCTCACGCAGCACCGCGAGCAATCGACACGGGTCGCGGCGCGGACGGCCCTCTGGGAACTGAACGTTCGAGATGCCACGTTCGCCAACGTCGTGAGTGATGCGCGGCGGGCAATGGCTCGCGCCAGCACCCCGCATGCTGGTGACGAATGGATTGAACGGACCCTCACCGAAGCGCTTCCGCTGCACCCGCTCGTGATCACCGATGCAGAGCTGTTGCGGGCCCGGATGCAGTCGTGTGCCGGGCTCGAAGCGGCATGTGTGGTGCAGGCGCTTCGACCGGCGCTCGAACTCGTCACCGGGATGCCGTTCGCCTCGACCGCATATCTGTGGCCAGACGCCGAAGGGTTGGGCTCGGCGCTGACGATGTTGGTCACATCGGCGGCGACCGAATGTGCTCGCAGCGCGCTGCAACTCGACGACATCGACACGGTGTTCTGGGCGACCGGTCAGGGGCTGAAGGTGCTCGCCGGACACGAGGAACTGATCGGGCTCCGGATGCGGGCGCATGCCCAGCGCGGCGACCGTGCCGGGGTCCGCAACGAGTTCACCGCCTACGAACGGGCGTTGCACGCCGATACCTTCAGCGACGAGGAACCGTCACCAAAGGTGATCGAACTGCTCCGCGAACTACTCGCCCAACGAGAGCGCACGATTGCCTGAACCGGGTTGTGGCCGGCGCTAACCCCTGCGCTAACCCGGTGGAGCGGCCGGTTGTCGAGAAATCCACGGTGGCGGTGTGAAAGTCGACAACTGGCTGCTCCACATCACCCCGGGCCACCTCGACCTGGACGCGGGCGTTGCGGTCCGCGCCCGTACCGGGTACGTCAACCGGGTGCCTTGCTGGCTGGTCAGGCCGCTTGACCCGCGGCACATGTCACGGCGGTGACGTCCTGGGTCGCGAGGCTGAAGGTGGTGGTGCTGCCATCGCCGTGGGTGCGGATGAACTCGGTGAGCGACGCGGTATCGGCGTCGCACACCCGCGTCACGGTGTCGGCGCGCCGGAGCACCCAGCCGTTGTCGAGGCGGACGCGTTGGCCGTCGCGGATCTCGCGAACGGGGGGCAGGTTCACGACGTTGCGCGGCTCGAGGGGCACGATCGCGAACCACAGCACCGCTTCGCCGAGGAGGTCGGCAACGACCGCGCACCGGGCGACCTCGGTGAGCAGCTCGCAGCGGTTCTCGCCGGGGGTGTCGGCGCGAATGTTCAGATAGCGGAATCCGTCGATGCGGATCTGCATGTTGGCTGTGGTGCGCCCGTCAATGATCTGGAACCCGGGATCGGCTTCGGCCACATAGACCAGTTCGATCACGTCGACCTCGCGTTCGATGACGGTCGGCTGGATCGCGAGCGTGACGACGGGGTCGGTGTTCGTGTAGGTCCACAGCACGAACGTGACCGCGATCAGTGCCACCAGCGACATCCAAAAGCCCCACGTGAACAGCTGCCGCATGGCCGCAGGCTATGCGCGCATCGCCTGCGGCGGGGCGCGCATCGCCTGCACCGCGGCGCGCCCCGCCGCTTCCGCGATGCGGTCGAGCACAGCGTCGGTGTGGCCGAGGCCGACGAACAGCGCCTCGTATGCCCCGGGCGCCATCGCCACGCCCTCGTCGAGCATGGCGTGGAAGAAGCGAGCGTAGAGCCGTTCGTCGGTCGTCTTGGCTTCGGCGAAGTTGGTGGGTGTCGCGCCCACTCCCAACCCGTCACCCACCCCGGCACCGAAGAACATCCCGACCAGCGTGCCAACCACCGGAAACTGCGCCGGCATCCCGGCGGCGGCACATGCATTGCGCAGGATTGCCGACAACGAACGCGCCCGGGCCTGCAACTCCGTGTACACGTCGCCGGTCAGCTCGCCGAGGGCGGCGTAGCCGGCCGCGGTGGCCAACGGGTTGCCAGCCAACGTGCCGGCGTGGAAGACCGGGCCGAGCGGCGACAGCGTCTCCATGATGTCGCGGCGGCCACCGACCGCGCCGATCGGGAGGCCCCCACCGATCACCTTGCCGAGGGTGGTGATGTCGGCGCGAACGTCGAACTTCGCCTGTGCCCCTCCACTGTCGAGCCGGAACCCGGTGATCACCTCGTCGAACACCAACAGTGCGCCGACCCGGTCGCACTCGGCGCGCAACCCGGCGAGGAACCCCTCGGCCGGGGCAACCACGCCCATGTTGGCCGCGACGGCCTCGACGAACACCGCCGCCACCTGCTCGTCGAGCACGGGCACCTGGTTGTACGGCACCACCATCGTGTTGGCCACCGCGCTGGCCGGAACTCCGGCCGTTCCCGGCAGCCCGAGGGTGGCGACACCGCTGCCGCCGGCCGCAAGCAACGCATCGGTAGCACCGTGAAAGTTGCCGTGAAAGATGACCAGACGATCACGGCCGGTGAAGCCACGCGCCAATCGCACCGCGGTGCTCGTGGCCTCGGTGCCGCTGTTCATCAGCCTCACCCGCTCGCAACTCGGCATGCGCTCGCGGATCGCCTCGGCCAACACCAGCTCTCCCGGCGTCGGCGCGCCGTACGAGGTACCCCGCGCTGCAGCCGCGGTGATCGCCGCAGTGACGGCTGGATGGGCGTGGCCAAGGATGATCGCCCCGTAGCTCTGCACCAGATCGATGTACTGCTTGCCTTCCACGTCCCACACGTAGGGTCCGTCGGCGCGGGCCACGACGTACGGGGTCCCGCCGACGGCTTTGAACGCACGGATGCTGGAGTTGACCCCGCCGGGGATCACCTCGCACGACCGGGCGAACAACTCGGCGTTCGTTGTCGGCAGGGGTGCGGTCACATTCATCGATTGGCTCGATACTGCTCGGCGGAGTGCTGCTCGGCGAACCACCGGGCGAAGTAGGTGAGCACGATGTCGGCACCGGCACGCTTGATTGCGGTGAGATGTTCGAGCGCTACCACATCGTGATCGATCCATCCGTTGGCCGCAGCGGCTTTGATCATCGAGTACTCACCGCTGACGTGATAGGCGGCCACGGGGACGTGCACCGCGGCACGCACGGCGGCGATGATGTCGAGGTAGGCCAGCGCGGGCTTGACCATCACAATGTCGGCACCCTGGGCGATGTCGGCCTGCACCTCGACCAATGCCTCGCGGGCGTTGCGCCAATCCTGCTGATACCCGCGTCGGTGGCCACCACCGGCGATCTCGACCGCGACCGCCTCGCGGAACGGGCCGTACAGACCGCTTGCGTACTTCGCCGAATAGGCCAGGATCGAGGTGGACGTGAAGCCTTCGGCATCGAGCGCGGCGCGGATCGCGCCGACCTGACCGTCCATCATCCCGCTCGGCGCGACCACGTGGGCCCCGGCGCGCGCCTGGGCGACGGCGATCTTGGCGTACACCTCGAGCGTGGCGTCATTGTCGACCGAGCCGTGCCCGTCGAGGATGCCGCAGTGGCCGTGATCGGTGTACTCGTCGACGCACAGGTCGGCCATCACCACCATCTGATCGCCGACTGCGTCGCGTAGCTCCGACAGGGCCAACTGCACGATTCCCTCAGGCCGGAACGCTTTGGTGCCGATGGAATCCTTTGTGGAAGGCACCCCGAACACGATGAGCGCGCCAACGCCGAGTGCGGCGAGATGGCGTGCCTCGGCGACCAGGCTGGGCATGGTGTGCTGGACGACGCCCGGCAGCGACACGATCGGGTGTGGCTCGTCGATTCCTTCGCGCACGAACATCGGTGCCACCAGGTGCCGCGGATGGAGCCGGGTCTCGGCCACCAGTTCGCGCAGCGGGTCGTTGGCTCGCAGACGGCGCGGTCGCTGTACGGGGAATGCCGCCGCCGATGTCGCAGATGCTGGATGTGCGGTCACGAATTGCCATCGTACGGGGTCGACGGAACGGGTAGCGCAATGAGTAGCGATCTGGTTCACACCACCGGCAAGAGCCTCGAGGGTCGCGCCGCGGACGCCCGTGACGGCGGCCACTTCCACGATGCGGCGGCCCTGTATCACGAGGCGGCCGACATCGCCGACACCTCCGATCGCCGATTTCATCTGCGCATGCGCGAGGCCTACTGCTTGCTGTCGGCCAACGATCGTGCCGCCGCCGAGCAGATCGCAATCGAGGTGGCAGAAGGGGCGCGCCAGGAACAGTGCCATGCCGAGCTTGCCGATGCGCTCGGGTTGACCGTCGACGGGTACATGCTCGATGGCCGCTATGCCGAGGCCAGCGCACTGCTGAGCGAAGCCATGTACGTGATGGATCACGTGCCCAACGACCCGGCCTACTTCCAGGTGATCCACAACATGGCCGTCACCTACCAGCGCTGCGGGTTCGCCGAGCCGGCGATCGAACTGTACGAGCGGGCGCTGTGCCTGGCGCGCACTGATCGTGACCGCACCTTCACCTCGGCCAACCTCGCCTCGGCGTTCCACCTGGCGATGATCGGTGCCAGCGACGAAGGTGCCGCCTCGCGCCATGCTCACGACGGGATCTACGCCGCGACGTCTGCACTCGACTCGCAGTCGAGCCGTGAAGTCGCTGCCGAATCGACTGCGCTGGGTCACCGGGCAGTGCTGTTCAACTTCATCGGGCACCACCAGGCTGCGCTCGCCGACGCGACCCGCGGACGGCTCCTCGCCGACAAGCACGCATTGCGCGACGACGAGGTGGTGGCCATGATCGCCGAGGCGGTGGCCCGCTGGAACCTGCATCGCGATACGAGCGTGGCGGTGTTGATCGACGACGCGATGCGCATGGCCCAGGGGCTCGGGATCGAGCAGTACCTGTCGTCGGCCGGACAGGTCTGCGTCGAGATCATGTGGGCCGACGGCCGTTACGACGACGCCCGAGCGTTGATGTCGGAGCAACTCGCGGCGATGGCCCGGGGGCTGATGGCCGAGCGGGAAGCGCGCTGGCAGCATGTGTGCCTCGGCGTCTCACTCAAATCGTCGCAGGCGCTGAGTGAATCCGATCCGCTCACCAACCTGCCAAACCGTCGTTACCTGAACCACTGGTTGCCCGAGGTGTTGGAACATCACGGGCCGGTGTGCGTCGCGTTGTTGGACCTCGACGGTTTCAAACAGGTGAACGACAACTTCAGCTATGAACACGGTGACCGGCTCCTGCTGGAGCTGAGCGCAATCCTGCTACGTGTCTGCCGTCGCGGTGACGCAGTGGTCCGCCTCGGCGGTGACGAGTTCGTGATCGTGCTCCGTGAAACCGCGCCGCACGACGCTCGCGCCGTTCTGGAACGCCTTCGGCAGATGGTGGCCGTGCGGTCATGGCAGGGTTTGCCGGCGACGGTGAAGATGACCGCCTCGATCGGGGTTGCGGTTGGCAGCGGCGCGGTCGATGCCGCCCGCGTCCTCGCCGCGGCCGACGACGCACTCCACGTCGCCAAGCGTGAGGGTCGCGACCGAATCGTTTTCAGGTAGACCCGCACGGGCCGCAGGTGCCCAGGTCCGCGAGCCGTCGCCAACTAGCGTTGTCCGATGTGACGACGCCTGAACCGCTGCTGGTCGACGCGACACTGGCTGCCGCGAAACTGGCTGGCACGTTGTGACGGTTCAGGGATGGTTCGCGACCAACACCGCCGACATCGAACCCGGCCATGCCGCGGTTCTCGAGCTCACCATCACCAACCTCGCCGCCGGTACCGAGAGCTTCGCGCTCACACCGACCGGCCTCGCTGCGGC
>JAYURF010000578.1:0-8485 GCA_043756365.1 Acidimicrobiales bacterium | reverse complement strand
CGCATTGGGTGATACCGGTGTGATCGCGCACGTCGATGAACGCCAGCTTGTCGCCGTGCTCGCGGCGGGTGGCGACCCATCCGCACAAGCTGACGGTGCTGCCGATGTGCTCGGGGCGGAGCTCGCCGCATTGGTGGGTACGCATGGACGTACTGGTCATGACATGGCCTTCTTCAGGTGGTCGGAGAGATCGGTGCGAGCGATAGCCCGCTGGCCGTCGTCGGCCGTGCGGTCAGTAGCGGGGGCGCGGTCGGCGCGTAGCGGGCGCACGACGACGGTGCCGTCGGCGAGTTCGTTGGTACCGATGATGACCGCGAACTGTGCGCCGCTGCGGTCGGCCGCTTTCATCTGGCTCTTCATGCTGCGGTTCTCGTAGGCCCGGTCGGCGCTGATCCCGGCCCGCCGGAGCGCGGCGGTGATGCGCACCGCTTCCAGCCCACCGGTGGTGTCGATCACGAACGCCGCCACCGCTGTCGATGGAGGTGCGAACACACCCTCGTCGTCGCAAGCCAGCAGCGTGCGGTCCAGCCCGAGCGCAAACCCGACACCGTGGGTGGCCGGGCCGCCGAGCGATTCGACGAGGCCGTCGTAGCGACCGCCGCCGCCGAGCGCGTTTTGCGCCGAGTCGAGCGTTCCGCCTTGAAACTCGAAGGTGGTGCGGCGGTAGTAGTCGAGCCCGCGCACCAGCTTCGATTCGATCGCGAACGGGACGTCGAGCTCGCGCAGCCCGGTCTGCACCGCCTCGAAGTGGGTGCCGGCTTCGTCGCTGTAAAAATCGGCGATGCGCGGTGCGGCGGCGATGACCTCGTCGTCTTCAGGGCGTTTCGAGTCGAGGACGCGCAACGGGTTCTTCAGCAGCGTCGCCTGGCTCTGCGCGCTCAGTTGATCGAGGTTGGTCTCGAAGTAGGTCTGCAGCGCGGCGACGTAGCGGGCCCGGTCGTCGGGCTCACCGAGCGAGTTGAGCAGCAACGTCACTTGCTGCAGGCCGAGCGCCCGGTAGAACTCCCACCCGAGGGCGATCACCTCCACATCGAGGTACGGGTCGTCGGCACCGAGCACCTCGATGCCAACCTGATCGAACTGTCGATACCGCCCGCGCTGGGGCCGTTCGTAGCGGAACTGCGAACCGGCGTACCACACCTTCCACGGCGTGGCCGGGCGGTGCTGGACGAACGCTCGGCACACCGACGCGGTCAGCTCCGGGCGCAGTGCGATGTGCCGGCCGCCTTTGTCGACGAAGTCGTACATCTCTTTGGTCACCACATCGGTGGCATCACCGATGCGTTGAAACACACCCAGATCCTCCAGCAGCGGCGAGATCACCTGCCCGTAACCGGCACCTTCGGTCACGCCGGCGAACACGTCGACGAAGCGCCGCCAGCGCGCCGATTCCGGCGGGAGGATGTCGCGCATCCCGGGGCTTGTCTGGAACTCAGGCACGGCCGGCAATCCTACCTGCGGTGCCTGCGCGGTCGCCGGGAATTGCGCCGCCCAGACCAGGGCTCAGTCGAACTTGCCGGGCACCAGACGGTAGGCGTCATAGACGGCGTCAATGGTCTTGATCGTGCGCAGCACCGACTCGAGGTGCGACGGGTCGGCCATTTCGAACTCGAATCGCATCTTGGCGACCCGGTCGCTGCCGGTATGGGTGGAGCAGGCGACGATGTTGACGTGCTGCTCGCTGAGCGAGTTGGCGACGTCGCGCAACAGCTTCGAGCGATCGAACGCAATCACTTCGACACCGGCACGGAACAGCGCCCCGCGCTGGTCGCCGTCCCACTCGACATCGATCAGGCGCGCCGCCTGTTCACCCATCAAGCTGACCGCGTTCGAGCAATCCGCACGATGCACCGAGACACCGCGACCGCGGGTGACGAAACCGATGATCTCGTCGCCGGGGACCGGCGTGCAGCACTTCGACAGCCGGATCAGGACATCGTCGAGCCCTTCGACGTGCACACCGGGGTTCTTCGTCGGTCGGCGGTGGGCGCGCAGGTTGGTGACCGACGCCGACACCTGATCTTCCTCGCTGGCCCGGTAGGTGCGTCCAACCTTTTGCGTGAACGTATGCGCCGAAACGTGGTGCTCGCCGATCGCCGCCAGGAGCGCATCGAGGTCGCCATAGCCAGCCGCGTCGATCTCGGCTTTGACCGCGCTGCTCTTCCACATCCGTTGCAGGGGCAACCCGTCTCGGCGGAACTCCTTGGTCAGCTCCTCACGTCCTGCCTCGACCATGTCGACGCGGCGTTCCCGCGAGAACCACTGCTTGATCTTGTTTCGTGCCCGTGGGGACACGGTAAACCGGAGCCAGTCGCGCGAGGGTGCTGCAGATTCGAGCTTGGAAGTGAACACCTCACAGGTGTCACCGCTGCGCAGCTTGTGGTCGAGCGCGACCAGCCGACCGTTGACCTTCGAGCCGATGCACGCGTGGCCGACCTCGGTGTGCACCGCGTAGGCGAAATCGACCGTGCATGCCCCGATCGGCAGGCTGATCACCCGACCCTTCGGCGTGAACACGAAGACCTCGTCTTGCTCCAGGTCTGTCTTCAGGTTCTCCATGAAGGCAGCCGGGTCGGTGATGTCGGTCTGCCAGTCGATGATCCGGTTCAGCCAGTCGATGTCATTGGTACCGGAATCGGTGCTGCCACCGTCGTCCTTGTACGCCCAGTGCGACGCCACACCCCACTCGGCGCGCTGGTGCATCTCCCTGCTGCGGATCTGCACCTCGACGACCTTGCCCCCCGGACCGATGACCGTGGTGTGCAGGCTCTGGTACAGGTTGAACTTGGGCATCGCGATGTAGTCCTTGAAGCGGCCCACCACCGGCTTGTACCGGCCGTGGATGGATCCGAGCGCGGCGTAGCAGTCCTTTACCGAATCGACCACCACGCGCAATGCGACAAGGTCGAAGATCTCGTCGAACTCCTTGCCCTTTTGCACCATCTTTTCGTAGATGCTCCACAGATGCTTGCCCCGGCCGGTGACATCGGCGTCGATGCCCACTTCGCTCAGGCGGCCGTGGATCTCGGCAATCGCCTTCGCGAGGTACACCTCACGCTCGGGCGTACGGGTGCTGACGAGGTGATCGAGCTCGGCGTAGCGTTTCGGGTAGAGCGAGGCAAAAGCCAGGTCCTCCAGCTGCTGGCGTAACTCTTGGATGCCGAGCCGGTGCGCGAGCGGCGCATAGATGTCGAGCGTTTCCTGGGCGATGCGGCGCTGCTTATCGCTCGGGATCGCCGCAATGGTGCGCATGTTGTGCAGCCGGTCGGCCAGCTTGATGATCAGCACGCGGAGGTCGCGCGCCATCGCCACCAGCATCTTGCGCATCGTGGCCGCCTGCTGCGCCTCCTTCGAATCGAACTGCAGCCGTTCGAGCTTGGTGACACCATCGACGATGGTGGCGACCTCGCGGCCGAAGCCGGCTTCCACGTCAGCGAGGCTGATCTCGGTGTCTTCGACCGCATCGTGCAACAGCGCTGCGGCAAGGCTGATCTCGTCGAGGCCGATCTCGGCAACGATGCGGGCCACGGCGAGCGGGTGGTTGATGTAGCTCTCGCCGCTGGACCGCTGCTGATGGCGGTGCGCTTCGCAGGCCGTTTCGTAGGCTCGGCTGATCAGCGCGACGGACGCCTTCGGGCGGTGGCGCCGGTACGCGGACAGGACCGGCGTGAGCTCATCTGCGGTGGCGTGCTGGTGCCGCCGCCATGGCAGGACGCGGTCGACCGTCGCCATGGTCAGTAGCTCGCGAGACTCTCGACCTGCCGTTCGCCCAGACGGGCGCGCCCACCGAGTTCGGTCAGCTCAATGAGGAAACCGAGCCCTGCAACGACTCCGTCCAACGCCTCGACCAGGCGACAGGTGGCCGCCGCAGTGCCGCCGGTTGCGAGCACATCGTCGATCACCAGGATCCGTTCACCGGGGCGGATGGCATCACGGTGCATCTCGAGCATGTCGGCGCCGTACTCGAGGCTGTACTCCTCGCGGACCACCGCCCATGGCAGTTTGCCGGCCTTACGCACCGGGACGAAGGCGGCACCGAGCAGGTACGCAACCGGGGCGGCGACGATGAAGCCACGAGCCTCCATCCCGAGCACACGGTCGACGGGGACACCCTTGAAGCGCTCGACCAGCGCGTCGATCGAACGGGTGAAGCCATCGGCGCTGCCGAGCAGGGGGGTGATGTCGCGGAACGTGACGCCGGGCTGGGGGTAGTCGGCAATGTCGCGAATCAGCGCTTTGATCCAGGTCGAGTCCTCCGACATGACGCCCAGGGTACCTCCAGCGGCGTGACTCAACGCCGCTTCTTCTTGCGTGGCCGGGGCGGATGGGTGAGCACCGACTGCGGCGTCGAGGACGCGGTCACGATCACGTCGGTGTCACCAGACGACGTTGCCGCTCGCCGCGCTCTGGCCAGTTCACGGCGGTGGCCTTCCGGCGAACCACCGAGCACCAGTCGCTCCAGCTCGCTGCCGGTGGCGTGGGCGTCGCGCAGGTTCTTGAAGCGCGGGTCGCGCTCTTTGAACATGGTGAGCAGCGGGGCGGCGATGAAGATCGACGAATACGAACCGGTGATCAGGCCGATGAGGAGGGCAAGAGCGAACTCGCGCAACGCCACCGCCCCCATGATCCCTGATCCCACCACCAGCAGCGACAGCACCGGTAGCACCGCAGCGAGGCTGGTGTTGATCGAGCGCATCAGCACCTGGTTCATCGACACGTTCATCGTGTCGGCATATGGGGCGCGGGCACCGGCGTAGCGCTCGGTGTTTTCGTTCACCTTGTCGAACACCACGATCGTGTCGTACAGCGAGAACCCGAGGATGGTGAGGAACGCCACGACGGTGGCCGGGGTTACCTCGAAGCCGAACACCGAGTACACGCCGACACTGATCAACACGTCGTGCAACATGGCGAAGATCGCCGCGAGCGCCATCCGCCACTCGAAACGCCAGCTGATGAACAAGGCCACGAGCACGAGGAAGATCACCAACGCGCGCACAGCCTTTTCGGTGATGCTGCGCCCCCACGACGATGACACCGACGACGACGACACCTCTTCCACATCGACAGCCGCAGCCGTTGCCAGCGCAGTCTGCACGGCAGTCACCACCTCGACCGGCTGATCACCAACCTGGATGCGCAGACGGGTACCGCTGTCGGAGGTCAGCGTTTGGATCTTTGCCGAGTCGGCGTCGATGCCGTTGGCTTCGAGCACCGCTGCGGCTTGGTCGATGGTGAACGTTTGCGCAGGGACCTCCCAGGCAACACCACCTTCGAAGTCGATACCGAGGTTGAGACCGTTGAAGATCAGCGAGATCACCGTGATCAACAGGAGCGCCCCGGAGAAGATCAGCCCCCACTTGCGTCGACCGTAGAAATCGACTGCGGTTTCGCCGTGATAGAGACGGCCCCATCGGTCGCGCCTGGCAGAGATGATCGCGTCGTTGCGGTGCGCGGCGGTCGCCGCATCGGGTGTTTCGACGAGCTCGGTCATGACAGGCTCCCTGTGCCGGCCATGGCCGGTCCGCTCGTTGCTGGTGCGGTGACTTCGATGCCCATCACCTTGCGCCGGGCCATCCAGTTGGTTCGGGCCAGCAACAGGACCGCCGGTCGAGTGAAGAAGTAGGCGACCACGAGGTCGGCCAGTGTGGACAGGCCGAGGAAGAATGCGAAGTTGCGCACCGATCCGACCGTGAGGTACCACAGTGTGAACGCACCGATCAGCGACACGATGTCGGCGATGAGGATGGTCCGCCAGGCACCGGTGAACCCCCGCTGCGCGCTGTTGCGCATCGTGCGGCCGCTGCGCACCTCGTCTTTGAGTCGTTCGAAGAACACCACGTACGAGTCGACGGTGACACCGACCGAGACGATGACCCCGGCCACACCGGCCAGCGACATGGCCAGGCCCTGGGTACGCGACAGCAGCGAGATCACGCTGTACAGCAACGACCCCGAGACCGTCAGCCCGGCAACGACCACCACGCCGAGCAAGCGGTAGTACAGCATCAAGAACACGAGCACCAGGGCGACGCCGATGAACCCGGACACGATTGCCGCGTCGAGGGAATCGCGGCCGAGTGTTGGTGACACGTTCTGCACCGACTGGGTTTCCATTCGCACCGGTAGCGATCCGCTCTTGAGCACCCGGGCGAGATCTTTCGCGTCACGCTCGTTGAACGACCCGGTGATCTGCACGCTGCCGGAGAACGACGGAGCATTCACCTGCGGAGCCGACACGATCTTGCCATCGAGCTCGATCGCCAGGCGACCGCTCGGGCACGTCTCACCGCTGGCGAAGCACGCCGCGGCGAGGATGTTCCACACACCTTCGCCCTCGGACCCGGTGCGAAGGCCGACGGTCACGCCCCATCCTCCGTCGAGGATGTCGGCGCGTGCGTCGTTTTCGAACACCGTTCCGGTGCCACCGGCTGCGCCGACGAGGCACTGCCCGCCACCTTGCAACGGGAGGATCTGCTGGGTCGTGGGATCGGACACCACCGCAGTGGTCAGCGGGGCTTCGCCGCCGTCTCCGGTGACGCTGATGTCGGTGACCGTGTCGCCAGGAACCGTGTCGCCGGTGACCGTGTCGCCAGTGACCGTGTCGCCAGTGACCGTGCTATCCGTCGACGTGTCTGCGGGCGGCGTGTCACCGGGGATCGTGCTGGGCGTGGTTGACACGCGCCGGCTGGGACCGTTCGGCACAGTGGTTGCGGTCGAGGTCGCGCTCGTCGAGTCCGGCGTCGAGGTAGCGGTCGAATCGTCGGAGCCCGTCGGCACAGTGCTACCACTTGGCACAGTGCTACCGGTCGGCGTGGACGTCGCCGTGGGATCGGCCTCCGGCACACCTTCACCGAAGCAACCCTGCACCGGGCGCAAATAGACCTGCCCGGTCACCTGCACCAGAGCGATCGCCTCTTGCTGGTTCTTCACGCCGGGAAGGTTGACCACGATCGCATCGCCTTGGCGGATGATCTCGGGCTCGGCAACACCGAGGCTGTCGACGCGGTCACGGATGCGTTCGACGGCGAGGTCGAGCACGTCTGGGTCATATTCGCCGACGGGCTGCTGGGTGACCGAGATTCCCCCTTGCAGGTCGAGACCGAGCGCGGGCTCATTGCCGGCGATCAACGTGGCCAGTAAACCCCCGAACGCGATCACCAAGATCGTCGTGAGGGTGATGATCAACTTGCGGCGCATCACTTCTCGTCGGTCGAAGCGGCGGTGTCACCCGGGGCATCGGCTGGCGCCGGCATGCCGGGCTCGATCTTTCGCCCCTTGCCGGACCCATCGTCGGTCGGCACTGCGGTTTCGCCAGCAGCGGTATCGACTTTTCGCTGCACTGCGGCGCGAGCCACGCGTACCTGGACGTTGTCGTCCACCTCGAGCCACACGATGTCACCGTCGAAACCGGTGATGAACCCGTACAGACCCGATGTGGTCATCACCTCGTCACCCACGTCAATGTTCGACTGCATCGAGGCCTGCTCGCGTTGGCGGCGCCGCTGCGGCCGGATGAGCAAGAAATACATGGCAACCGGAATGAGCAAGAAGATGCCCAACTGGACGATGGCACCGCTACCGCTGGAGCCATTGCCCTCAGCGGCGAGAATAGAAAAAACGTGCATGGTGTCCCACTGTGAAGGTCGTCTGTCGGTAGCCGTACCGACCGGTCGGAAAGCCTATCGAGCGCAAGGGTTACCAGACGGTCATCCCCACACGGCCAGCACCTCGGCCCGCAGCGCAGCCATCCGCCCTGCGGCGATCGCGTCGCGCATCCGGGTCATCAATTGCAGGGTCCAGCTCACGTTGTGGATGCTGAGCAACCGCGATCCAGTGGGTTCACCCACCTGGAACAGGTGGCGGATGTAGCCGCGCGAGTGGCGGGCGCACACCTCGCAGGCACACGAGGCATCGATCGGCTCGTCGCTCAGCGCATGCTTGGCATTCTTGACGTGGAGCTTGCCGGTAGAGGTCAGCGCGGTGCCGTGGCGACCGATGCGGGTTTGCATCACACAGTCGAACTGGTCGACGCCGAGCGACACCGCTTCAATCAGGCTGGCCGGGTCGCCGACGCCCATCAGATACCGCGGCCGGTCGGCGGGCAGGTGTTCGATCGCCGCGGCCAGCGCCGGCAGCATCTCCGTCCTCGTCTCGCCGACGCTGAGCCCGCCGATGCCGTAGCCGTCGAAGCCGATCTCGACGGTGCGCGTCGCACTCTCGGTCCGCATCGTCTCACTGATTCCGCCCTGCACGATGCCGAACAGCGCCTGATCGGGCCGTTGATGCGCGGCCTTGGCGCGGGCCGCCCACGCCGCCGTGCGGTCGAGTGCGACACGGATCACCTCTGGCGGCGACGGCAGTGGAGCGCACACGTCGAGCACCATTTGGATGTCGGCACCGAGCAACTCCTGGGTGTGTACCGCGACCTCTGGGGTGAAGCGGTGCGACGAGCCGTCATAGGTGCTGCGGAACGTGACCCCGT